>DATGHB010000552.1:0-4170 GCA_035308265.1 Roseiarcus sp. | reverse complement strand
CGGCCTCGCTGCGCATGCGGCCTGTGTCGATCAGCTTCACGCCAAGCACGGAGCGGGTGAGCTCGCGGCCGAGAAAAATGTTCGAGGCGACGTCGCGCATGCGGGCGAGCGCGAGATCCTGGTAAATCATCTCGATCCCGGCCTCGCGAATCTCGCCCGGATCCCGGCCGACGATGGAGGCGCCGTCGAAGCGGATCTCGCCGCTGTCGGGCCGATAGACCCCGGTGATCGTCTTCATCAGCGTCGACTTGCCAGCGCCATTATCGCCGACGAGAGCGACCGCGCTGCCGGCCTCGACCGAGAAGGTCACGCCGCGCAAAGCCTCGATGGCGCCGAAGGTCTTGCGGACGTCCTTAAGCTCCAGCAGGCTCATCGGCGCCAGCCCTCGCTGCTGTTGATGCGGTCGAGCCAGACCGCGAGGATCAGCACCGCGCCGATGGCGATCTGCTGGTAGAAGGGCCTCACCGCCATCAGATTGAGCCCGTTCTGAAGCACGCCCATGATCAAGGCGCCGATCAGCGTGCCGGCCACGCTGCCGCGGCCGCCGAACAGGTTGGTGCCGCCGAGAATGGTCGCGGTGATGGCGGTCAGCTCATAGTTGAGGCCCGCGGTCGGCTCGCCCGAATTGATGCGCGCGGCGAACAGGAGGCCGGCAAGGCCGGAGAGCAGCCCGGAGAGCGTGTAGAGCAGCCCCTTCATCCGCTCGACGCGCACGCCCATCGCGCGCGCCGCGCCCTCGTTGTCGCCAATGACCTGGGCGTAGACCCCGAAGCGGGTGTGAGCGAGCAGCACATGCGCCGCGAGCGCCACCAGCAGAAGGATGATGACCGGCGTCGGCACGCCGAATGGCCGGCCCTGGCCGAGCCAGACGACTTCCGGCGGAAGCCCATAGATCGAAACGCCGTTGCTGAGCACGAGCGCCAGGCCGCGCGCCACTCCCAGCATGCCAAGGGTCACGATGAACGGCGGGATCGCGCCCTTGGTGACGAGGAAGCCATTGACGGCGCCGGTCGCCGCGCCCGCCGCAAGGCAGCCCAGGATGCACACCCACCACGGAAGGTCGAGGCTGGAGGTCAGCAGGGCGCCGACGACGCCGGCAAGGGCGAGAATCGATCCGACCGAAAGGTCGATCCCGGCCGAGCAGATGACGAACGTCTGGCCGATCGCCAGCACCCCGAACACCGCGGTCGCCAGCAGGATGTTGAGGATGTTGGAGACGGAGAGAAAGACGTTCGACAGCATCGCCATCGCCACGCAGAGAACCGCGAGCACGATCAGCGATTCGAGCCGCACGGCGCCGCCGCCGGCGAAGCGGGCGCGCCACGAGGCGGGCGCGGCGGGGGTTGCCGAAGCCATCAAACCATCCTCGAGTCTCGCGCCGCCCGTTCGGCCCGGACGAGCGGCGCTTTTCCGGCCTACTTGACGTACTGGAGCAGGGGATCCTTGTTCGCCTCGAGGACCTCCTTGGTCAGAACGAGGGTCGGGACGTAGGTCATCTCCGGAACCTTGCCGCCGGCAAGCAGCTTCTTCACGTCCTCCACCGCCTGCATGCCGACGAGATAGGGCAACTGCGCGACCGAGGCGTTGAGCCGCCCGGCCTTGATCGATTTGACGGCGTTGGTGTTGCCGTCGACGCCAATGACGATGATCTTGTCTTTCCCTGCCGAGCGCGCCGCCTCGACGGCGCCAAGCGCCATGTCGTCATTGGCGCAGAAAATGGCGACCAGGTCCGGACTGCGCTGCAGCGTGTCGTTGGTGATGTTGGAAGCTTTCAGGCTATCCCAGTCGCCCGGCAACGAGGCGACGATCTTGAGCCCCGGCGCCTGCGTCTTCAGCTCCTCGGCGAACCCATGCGCCCGCTTCTCGCCGGTAATGTTTCCCGAGAGGCCCTCGATCACCAGCACCGGCCCCTTGGCGTCCTTGCCGAGCACGCTGACGAGGTAGTCCGCGCCTTTGGCGCCTGCGGCTTCATTGTCCGACCCGATGTGGAAGGCGACATCGACCCCGGCTTTCTTGGTGATGGCGGGATCGAGGTTGTTGTCCAGGTCGACGACCGGAATCTTCATCTCGTTCGCCTGCTTGAGGCAGGGCAGGAGGATGGTCGAATTGATCGCCGCGGTGATCATCGCCGCCGGCTTCTTCTGCAGCATGGTGTTGCAGGCGTTGAGCTGCGGCTCGGCCGCCTGATCGGATTCGACCGCGTTCAGGAAGATGTCGACGCCGGCCGCCTTCGCGCCCATGTCGACACCCTTCTCCATCGCGCCCCAGAAGGGGTTGGAGAGCGTCTTCATCAGGACGCCGTAGACCGGCTTGTCGGCCGCGAAAGCGGCCGAAGCGGTAAGTGTGAGCGCCGCGATCGAGGCGCCGAGGATCAGACGTTTCAACATGGGTTATGCTCCCTTGACATTCCTATGGGTTCAGCGGGCGTCCGCGACCGCCTTTAGGCGCGGACGGGCGGGCCCGGTGGATTCCCGCACTTTTAGGGTGCAGGGAAGCTCGACGCGCTCGACGTCGCCCGCCGCCTCGCCCTTGAGGCGTCGGGTCAGCAGGCGCCAGGCGGCGGATGCGAAATCGTCGACTGGTTGCGCGACCGTGGTCAGATAGGGCCTCAACGCCCCCATCCAGTCGAAATCGTCGAAGCCGACGACCGACAGGTCGCCGGGGATTTCGATGCCGAGACCGCGCGCGGCCTTGATCGAGGCCAATGCGCAAACGTTGGTGAGCGCGAAAATCGCGGTCGGCCGGTCGGCGCGGTTGAGCTCGACCTCGATCGCGCCGCGCAAGCTCTCAAGGTCCTGTCCGCCGTAGATGACGCGGTCTCGCCCGTCGAGGCCCGCTTCGCTTAGAGCATGGCGGCAGCCGGCGATGCGCTGTTCGATGTTGTCGAGACCCCTCGAATGAGTGAGAATCGTGATGTCCCGGTGTCCGAGGTCGATGAGAGCGTGCGCCGCCGCATAGCCGGCCGCCTCGCAATTGGCGTGCACGGTGTCGAATCCGGGCGCCCCGGCGCCGCGGTCGACCAGGACCGCCGGGGGCAAGAGCGCGCCATCCGCGCCAGGCTTGAACGCGGCCATCGAATCGTCGGCGACAGGTACGATGATGAGCCCGTCGATGCGGCGAGCGATCAGCGCCTCGACGCGGCGGCGCTCCTTCGCCGCATCCTCGCCCGTGGAAACGATGAGAAGATCGTAGCCGTCGCGCTCGGCGAGCGCCTCGACCCCATGCACGAGGCTGGCGAAAAAGACATTGGTGATGTCGGGGACCACCATGCCGATAAGGCGGGTGGAGGAACCGCGGAGCGCGCTCGCGGCGCGGTTGAGCCGATAGTCGAGCGCCGCGATCGCGTCGAGCACCTTGCGGCGGCTGGCCTCCCCGACCGGGCGATTGCCGTTGACGACGTTTGAGGCGGTCGCGACTGACACGCCCGCGCGCACGGCGACGTCCCGGATGGTGGGCGCTCTCCTCAAGCGCGTCTCCCGCCCAAAGGCTGCCCTATCGACAACCGTCTATAACGTTCTAGGACTAGGATCTCGGCACCGGCCTGTCAAGTTCGAGCCAGTCAGGAGGATAGGCCGCCGGACGAGCCTATTTTGCCGGCTTCGGCACGAGCGTTCTGGTGCTCGGGTCGACACGATAGGCCTGACGCCGATCGAGCCGGTCCGACGAAACGTGAAGCACGCCAAGCCCGTGAGGATCATCGCCCTTGCGCTTCACCATCTCCATCGCATGGGCTTCGATTTCACGCTCGCTCGGCTCTCTTCCGCCTTCGAGAGTGATAACTTCGTGAATGTGGCGAATGTGGCCGCCTTCCCGGTCATAGATCACGCAGACGCGGGCCGAATGAACGGGGACGTTGCCTCCAAATCTTTGCATCGGCGACCCCTCTAGCTGAAGAACCAGACATTCAGCGTCATCACCCCTTCCTGGTCCTGACCCACATCCAGTTCCGCGGTCACGCTGCTCATGTTCGGGTCGTAGACTGACGGCGGGTAGCCGAAATTGCTGTTCCAGGAGAAGTCGACGTCCTGGTCCGGTCCGTTGGGGTCGGGCCGGATACGGTATTGGGTGACGCCGCCGCCGTGCAATCCGCCGCCTCCGAAGGCGATGACCGAAACCTGCGCGACTGCGAAGCTCGGGGCGAAGTTGTACTGAACGCTCCAGGAGGAGCTG
>DATGHB010000551.1:0-4000 GCA_035308265.1 Roseiarcus sp. | reverse complement strand
CCCTGAGGCCCAGAACGGCCTTTCCGTAGAGCTCGGTCGTCCAATAGGGGTTGGCGTGCGAATGCACCGTCCCCTTGGGCCTGCCTGTCGAGCCCGACGAATAGAGCCAGAAGGCGGGATCGTCGGCATGGGTCCGCGCGGACTTGGCCAGCGGCGCCGCGCGGCCGACGAAGGTGTTGAATTCGGTCTCGCCCTCTTCCAGCGGCTGCGCCGGACGCGACACGACGACCGCATGGACCTCGTGGTCCGCTTTCATAAGCGCGGCTTTCAGCGCCGGCTTCAAGGCGCCGCTGACCAGCACGCCTTGAGCCCGCGAATGTTCCAGCATATAGGCGACATCGTCGGCGGTGTTGAGCGTGTTGACCGCGACCGGGACGACGCCCGCGAGCATCGCGCCCAAAAATGCGACGGGCCAGTCGGTCCCATCCTGCATCAAGATGAGAACGCGCTCCTCGCGCCTGAGGCCTTGCCCTTTCAGGGCGGCGGCGAAGCGGCGCGCGCGATCGTCGAGTTCGCCATAAGTCAGCGCGCCGAAATCGTCGACGAACGCCGTCTTGTCCGCACGGGAGGAATTGATCGAAAGCAGATGGCCGGCGAAGTTGAACGCCTCCGGCGGCGGTTCGACCGGGCTTGCGGTCATCGGCGTCTCCTCTCATCGCAGGCGAGCCGCGGGCCACCGGGCATCCGGACTGCCGCGGCGGGCTTGCCCGCCTCGACACGATGCAATATTATGCTTATCGTTGTCATACGAGCGGGCTCGAACCTTGTCAAACACTCTGTCTCCGGCCTCTGCTGTCGACCTCGGCGCGCCCGGCGAGAACGGCGAGAGCGTTGAGCCGCCGGGGCCGATCGAGCCGTCCGCGGAGCGCAGGGAGCCCTTCCTGGCCGCGCTCGGCGAGCGCGCCAAGGCGTTGCGGGTCCGGCGCGGCCTGACCCGCAAGGCGCTCGCCCGCGCAACCGGCGTTTCCGAGCGGCACCTGGCCAATCTCGAATACGGCGTCGGCAACGCCTCGATCCTCATCCTCCTCGAGGTCGCCCGGGCGCTGCAATGCCCGCTCGCGGAGCTCATCGGCGACTTCACCACCCAATCGCCGGAATGGCTGATGCTGCGCGAGACGCTTGGATCTTGCGACGAGGCGGCGCTGCGCCGGGTGCGGCTTGCGGCCTCGGAGCTCATGGGCGCCGCGCCGGCGCTCAGCGCCGAAGCGCCGCCCCGCTCGTCGCGGATCGCGCTGATCGGCCTGCGCGGCGCAGGCAAATCCACCCTCGGCCGCATGCTGGCGGAGGATCTCGACTTTCCGTTCGTCGAGCTCAGCCGCGAGATCGAGACGCTTGCCGGCTGCAGCGTCGGTGAAATTCTCGGGCTGTACGGGCAGGCCGCCTATCGCCGCTACGAGCGCCGCGCGCTCGAAGAGGCGATCGAGGCCTATCCCGGGTCGGTGATCGCGACCGCGGGCGGCCTGGTCAGCGACCTCGGCAGCTTCAACCTTGTCTTGCGGCGCTGCACGACCGTCTGGCTGATGGCCGACGCGCAAGACCACATGAGCCGCGTCCGGGCTCAGGGCGATCTTCGCCCGATGGCCGCGAGCCGGGAGGCGATGGACGACCTGAAGGCGATCCTCTCGAGCCGCGCGGCCTTCTATTCGAAGGCCGACATTCGCCTCGACACCAGCGCTCAGCCGCTCGCAGAAACTTTCCATCTCCTGCGCGCGCAAGTGCGCGAGGCGATCGGCCTGCCGGCCGGATGACCCGCCGCCAAGCCCGCTTGCTTGAGGGCGTGCAATGCACTATGGTGCATTGTGTTGCACTAAACTGCCTATGAACGGGAGCGCCATGGACCGGGTCGATTATCAGACTGAGCCGTTGCGCTACCGGCACTGGAAGTTCAAGCTCGACCCCCCGGTCGCGACCCTGCTTGCCGACTTCGACGAGAACGCCGGCCTGCGTCCGGGCTACAAGCTCAAGCTCAATTCCTATGACCTCGGCGTCGACATCGAACTTGCCGACGCCATCAACCGCATCCGCTTCGAACGCCCGGAGATTCGGACGGTCGTCATCATGAGCGCACGCGCGCGCGTATTCTGCTCCGGGGCCAACATCTTCATGCTCGGCTCATCGAGCCACGCCTGGAAGGTCAACTTCTGCAAATTCACCAACGAGACCCGCAACGGCCTCGAGGACTCGTCGCGCCACGACGGCCTTAAGTTCCTGGCCGCCGTCAATGGCTCATGCGCCGGCGGAGGCTACGAACTCGCCTTGGCTTGCGACGAGATCCTCCTCATCGACGACCGTTCGAGCGCCGTCAGCCTGCCCGAGGCGCCGCTGCTCGGCGTTTTGCCGGGGACCGGCGGCTTGACCCGGCTCACCGACAAACGCCATGTCCGCCATGACCTCGCGGATGTCTTCTGCACCACCAGCGAAGGCGTACGCGGCGAGAAGGCGCTTGCGTGGCGTCTCGTCGACGCCATCGCCAAGCCCGCGCAATTCGAGGTCAAGGTCAAAGAGCGCGCGCTCGCGCTTGCCGCGATGAGCGACCGTCCGGAATCGGCGAAGGGCGTCCCGCTGACTCCGATCGAGCGGAAAATCGAGCCCGACGCGCTCCGCTATTTGCACGTCTCGGTCACGATCGACCGGCGCGCGCGCGCCGCGACCTTCTTGATCAAAGGCCCGAGCGGCCTTGAGCCCAAGGACATCGCCGCGATCGAGGCGGAAGGCGCGAACTGGTATCCGCTCGCGCTCGCCCGCGAGCTCGAGGACGCGATCCTCGCCATGCGCACCAACGAGCCCGACATCGGCCTCTGGCTCATGAAGACCGAGGGCAACCTCGCCAGCGTTCTCGCGATGGACGCCACGCTCCGCGCGCTGAAGGACCATTGGCTGGTCCGCGCAACGATCGGCTATCTGCGCCGCACGTTCAGCCGCCTCGACGTCACCTCGCGCAGCCTGTTTGCGCTTGTCGATGAGGGATCCTGCTTCGCCGGCTCGGTGCTCGAAATCGCGCTCGCCTGCGACCGCATCTACCATCTCGCGCTGCCCGACGAAGCGCGCGCGCCAAAGATCGCGCTCGCGCCAGCCAATTTCGGCGACTACCCGATGGCGTCAGACCAGAGCCGCCTCGGACGGCGCTTCTACGACGACAGAAACGCGCTCGACAGGCTCAAGGCGACGATCGGCAAGCCGCTCGACGCCGAGGCCGCTTTCGCCCTCGGGCTTGTGACCGCAATCCCCGACGACATCGACTGGGCGGACGAGATCCGCATCGCGGTCGAGGAGCGGGCCTCGCTCAGCCCCGACGTGCTGACCGCGATGGAGGCGAACCTGCGCTTCGACGGGCCAGAGACCCTGGCCACCCGCGTGTTCGGGCGCCTTACCGCCTGGCAGAACTGGATTTTTCAGCGCCCGAACGCCGTCGGCGACAAGGGAGCGCTCAAGGTCTACGGCAAGGGCGAGAAGGCCGTCTTCGACTGGAACCGGGTGTGATGGAAGCGCCGGCCGCCGAGGTCATCAGGCAGCATCTGATCGACCCCGAAATCTGTATCCGCTGCAACACCTGCGAATCGACCTGCCCGGTCGGCGCGATCAGTCATGATTCGCGCAACTATGTGGTCGACGCGGACAAGTGCGAACATTGCATGGCCTGCGTTCCGCCTTGCCCGACCGGCAGTATCGACAACTGGCGCCAAATGCCGCGCGCGCGAGCCTACAGCGTCGAGGCGCAATTCGGCTGGGACGTCTTGCCGGCGGAGCTCGCCGCCGATGAACTCGGGGGAGCGGGCGCGGTAGAGGCGCTCGCGGTTGAACCGCCGCAAGCCGCGCGCGGGGAAATGGGCGAGGAAACCTTTGACGTCGCCGCCTACGCCGCGACGATTCCGCCCTGGTCGGCCGCCCATCCCTTCGCCAACCTCTATGGGCCGAAGGCCGCGACGCGATCGGTCATCGCCGCCGTCGTCGGCAATGTCCGGGTGACCGAAGTCGGCAAGGAATATGACACCCATCACAT
>DATGHB010000550.1:0-2268 GCA_035308265.1 Roseiarcus sp. | reverse complement strand
GCAGCTCGAGATTGAGCTCGAGACCGCCTATGCGGCGATCCGCTTCGGCCGGAAACACGGGGTCAGGACCTTGCTCAACCCGGCGCCCGCAAGGTCCAATCTCGACATGGGTGTCGTGGCCCAGGCGAGCTTCCTGGTCCCCAACGAGACCGAGCTCGCGATTCTGACCGGCATGCAGGTCGAGCAGGATGCCGAGGTCGCGGCCGCAGCGCAAAGCCTCGTCAAGCAGGGCGTCGAGACGGTGATCGTGACGCTCGGCGCGCGCGGCTCGTTGATCGCCACGCGCGAGGGCTCGCGGCGCATCGCGCCGGTCAAGGTTCGGGCGGTCGACACCACCGGCGCCGGCGACGCCTTCATCGGCGCCTTCGCGCGCTTTTCAGCCGCGGGCCTCCCGCTCGACGCGGCGCTCGCCGAGGCGACCCGCTATTCGGCCTTGTCGGTGACCCGCCCTGGCGCGCAAAAATCCTTCGCGACCGAAGCTGAGTTCACCGCGTTCAGCCCTCGCCCTGGTTGAAAGAGGAAAGGCGCCGCCGGCGGCTACTTGCGTATTTCCTTGCAGATATTCATGCGGTGCGGATCGCCGCCGAGTTCGCATCGGAAGCCGCACTCGTAGTCGCCGCCGGTCTTGACCTGAATGGTCTTCATCCGCTCGATCGCCTGGTCTCGGCAATAGGCGAAAGTCTTGAAGCGCGGCGTCACATTGAACCGCGTCCGGTCTGTTCGATCGGGTAGACGATCGCGGCCCACTCGCCGGGCGCATCGTCGCAGCCGGCCAGCAGGAGGAAGACCAGGATGATCGGGCTCCGCAGTTCCGCTTCCCGTTTCTGGTCGAGCGCCTTCCGCAAGCGGGGGCCACAGGGAGCCCGTCCGTTCAGCCGCCGACCAACCCTTTTTCGCCGGCGTCGTAAATGCCGTCGATGACTTTCTTCGCGTCCGCGTCCGAGGCGCCCTTGGCGTCATAGGCGCCGACCCATTTCACCGATGAGCCCTTCGGATCGGGGGAGACGCTGATCGTGGACTTGTAGTTCGCGACCGGCAGGGGGCTCGAGACGATCTCGTAGGTGTAGGCACGACCGGCATTGTCGAGGTTTACGAGCGCTTCAACGATCGTTCCGCCGCCCTTGAGCGACAGCGTGCGCTGCTTGCCGTCCGCGCTCAGCACGCATTTCTCGACCGCCGGATGCCAGTTGGCGATCGCGCAGAAATCGCCGATCTTCTTCCACAGGGCCTCAGGCGACATCGCGGAGGTCATTGTCACGCTAGAGTCGAGCGCGAAGGCCGGGCCGGCGGAGATCAAAAATGTCGCGGCGACGACAGAAATCCTGGCTGCGCGCATGGTTGGGCCTCCCTTTGAGTTCATTCTCCGCCAGCGTCTCGTCGCGGCGCAAATGAAACCTAGCTGTTTTGAGGCGTTCGACAACCCCCTTCATCGCCGGCGACGCCGCGCCTTGCCCGCGCGGCGCGATGGTCTTAGGGATGCGGCGGACGGAAAGGGAGGTCGCGATGGCGGAGAGAATGATGGACAAGGCGCCCCTTGGCCGCACCGACCTCAAGGTCACGCCCATCTGCTTCGGCGCCTCTGGCATCGGCGACATGCCCGACACCTACGGCTACGGAGTCGACGAAAAGCGCGCCAGGGCGACGGTCAACGCCATTTTCGACGGGCCGGCCAACTTCCTCGACACCTCGCGCATCTACGGGCTCGGCCGCAGCGAACAGCGGATCGGCGCCGCCATTCGCGAGCGCGGCGGCTTGCCCGAGGGCTTCGTCATCTCGACCAAGCTCGACCGCGACCCCGAGACCAACCGCTTCGACGCCGCCCAGGCGCGCCGCTCGCTCGAGCAAAGCCTGAAAGCGCTCGGCCTCGAGCGCATCGACCTTCTCCATCTGCACGATCCCGAACACACCCGTTCCGTCGAGGAGACGGTGAGCCGGGACGGCGCGCTCGGCGAACTCTTCCGCATCAAGCAGGAGGGTCTCGCCAAGGCGGTCGGACTCGCGGCGGGCGCGGTCCCGATGATGATGCCCCTGTTGCGCGACTGGGATTTCGACGCGCTCATCACCCACAACCGCTTCACCCTGGTCAACCGCAACGCCGACGCGATGCTCGATCTCGCGGCGCAGCGAGGGATCGCGGTCCTCAACGCCGCGCCTTACGCCAGCGGCGTGCTCGCCAAGGGATCGACCGCCTATCCGCGCTACGCCTATCAGGAAGCCTCGGAGGAGGCGCTCGATCCGATCCGCAAGATCGAAGCGATCTGCTTGGCT
>DATGHB010000549.1:0-12039 GCA_035308265.1 Roseiarcus sp. | reverse complement strand
CGAGGAGACCACCTCCGACTACGACAAGGAGAAGCTGCAGGAGCGGCTGGCCAAGCTCGCCGGCGGGGTCGCGGTGATCCGGGTCGGCGGCGCGACCGAGATCGAGGTCAAGGAGAAGAAGGACCGCGTCGACGACGCGCTGCATGCGACCCGCGCCGCGGTCGAGGAAGGGATCCTGCCGGGGGGCGGGGTTCCGCTCCTGCGCGCGGCGAAAACGCTTTCAACCGTCAGAAGCGAGAACGACGACGAGCGCACCGGGATCGACATCGTGCGCCGGGCGATCCAGTCGCCCGCCCGCCTCATTGTCGAGAACGCCGGGCTCGACGGCTCGGTGGTGGTCGGCAAGCTGATCGAGCACAAGGACTACGCCTACGGCTACGATGCGCAGAAGGACGAATACGGCGATCTCTACAAGCTCGGCATCATCGACCCGACCAAGGTGGTGCGCACCGCGCTCCAGGACGCAGCCTCTGTCGCCGGCCTCCTCATCACCACCGAGGCGATGGTCGCCGAGAAGCCCAAGAAGGAGACCCCCGCCCCGCCCATGCCGGGCGGCGGCATGGACTATTGAGGCTCAGGTCCTACCGAGAGGGCGGGCTTCGGCGCGGATCTTACTGGCGTTTGCTGACGGGCGGTTCGACCATGGATTGTATAAAGCCGCGCGGCTTCGGCCGGCCGGCTAGTGGAGCTTGACCCTCGGCTCGGCCCGGCGGGATAGGCCGCGCGCGACCGTGTCGAGCGCGGTCTTGGTCACCCCGTGCAGCGCCCGCTCGTGCATCTTGTAGAGCGAGCGGTACGCCCAGCGGGCGAGGACGCCCTCGATGAACACGTTGCCACCGACCGCGAGGTTCATGAGGTTGCCGACCGCGCCCATCCGCCCGAACGACACCAGCGAGCCGAAGTCGCGATAGACGAACGGCTCGAGCGGCAGCCCTTGCAGGAGACGCTTCACCTGTCTGGCGAGGTGGGACGCTTCCTGATGGGCGGCCTGGGCGCGCGGCGGCACCGGGGCCTCGGACCCGGCCCGTGGGACCGCGGCGCAATCGCCGATGGCGAAGATGGCCTCATCGCGGGTGGTCTTGAGGGTCGCGTCGGTCACGAGCTGGCCCACGCGATTGACCTCGAGGCCGTCGAGATGAGCAAGCGCGTCCGGCCCCTTCACCCCGGCCGCCCAGACCGCGAGTTCGGCGGGGATGAACTCGCCGCCGGCGAGCGCGATCCCGTCCGCGCGCACCTCGGCCACGCGGGCGTTGGTGCGCACCTCGACCCCCATCCTGGTCAGGATCTTGAAGGTGGCGGTCGAGATTCGCTCCGGCAGCGCGGGCAGAATCCGGCTCGCTCCCTCGATCAGAATGATGCGGATGTCGCGGTCCGGATCGACCTGATCGAGGCCATAGGCCACCATCTCGCGCAGGCTCTGATGGAGCTCGGCCGCAAGCTCGGCGCCGGTCGCGCCGGCGCCGATGATGGCGACATGCAATTGGCCGGCGCGGATCGGCGCGCCCTGGGCCTGGGCGCGCAAGCCGGCGTTGACCAGGCGATGGTGAAACCGCACCGCCTGCTCCGCGGTCTCCAGCGGAACGGCGAATTCCGCCGCGCCGGGCGTGCCGAAATCGTTGGTCACGCTGCCGACGGCGATGACCAGCGTATCGTAGGGAATGGCGCGCGGGGCGGCGATCTCGCGGCCCTCCACGTCATGGGTCGCGCCGAGCTTGACCATCTTCGCCGTCCGGTCGAGGCCGATCATCTCGCCGAAATGATAGCGGAAATGATGCCAATGCGCCTGGGCGAGATAGTTCAGCTGGTGCTCGGAAGGATCCATGCTGCCCGCCGCCACCGAATGCAGCAGCGGCTTCCACAAATGGGTGCGGCTGCGCTCGACGAGAGCGACGTCGGCAAGCCCGCGCCTGCCTAAGCTGTCGCCAAGACGGGTGGCAAGCTCGAGCCCCGCCGCTCCGCCGCCGACGACGACGATCCGGCGAGGGCGATGATCGTTTGCCAGCGGCGCCATGACGTCCGAAGCCCTCCGCCCGCGCATCGGAAAATCAAGCCCGCCTTCCGATTTGGCCGGCTTCGAGGCGCATCCGGTAGCACGCCGCGGCGGGGACCCCAACCGGCCGATACGGCGGAGCGGGTTACGCCAGGCAGGGTTCGTGGCTCGCCGGCGAATCCTGCCTGGCGAACCCCGGCGCGGCTCGTGAAAAAACAGGACCCGGTTCTCCGCCAGGAAGACGCGAAGCCAATAGATCCAGAGACTTCGGCAGACCCTTGGCGAAGCGCGGTTATTCCGCCGCGCGGTTGCCGCCGCGGCAAACAAAATCTTGACGAAACCGGAATCTTCCGAGAGTATTTCTGTTCATAAGAAATAAACGCTTCACCTTCGACACGCGCTTTTGCACGAGACAAAGCAAACCCAACTCCCAACCTATGGGTGGCCCTCCGCGAACCTCATGCTTCGGGGCGCCTCGGAAACCGGCCTTTTGCGATGAGGGGAAGAAGCGAAAAAAGTTGCGCAAGGGAGGTGATAAGCCGATGAAATCGTTGACGCGCGTAACTTTGTGCGCGGGCTTGAGAAGCCGCGCGGAGCAAAGTTGCGTCGATCCATCAGGACATCCCGCTTAGCCCGACCGGCTCTGCGACTCGCCGCGGAAGGGATGGGCGGGATAGACGCCGAGAATGCGCGATTCGCGGGAGAAGAACTCGAGCTCCTCCAGGGCGCGCGCGAGCGGCGGGTCGTCCGGGTGTCCGTCGACGTCGGCAAGGAACTGGGTGGCGGTGAACTCGCCATTTTCCATGTAGCTCTCGAGCTTGGTCATGTTGACGCCGTTGGTGGCGAAGCCGCCAAGCGCCTTGTAAAGCGCGGCGGGCACGTTGCGGACGCGAAAGACAAAGGTCGTCACCACCGGCCCCTCGCCAGCCGGCGTCCAGCGTTTGTCCCTCGACAGGACCACGAAGCGGGTCGTGTTGTGGGTTTCGTCCTCGACGTCGGACACCAGCGTCTTGAGGCCGTAGATCCGACCGGCGAGCTCAGTGGCGAGCGCGGCGCGGCTCTTGTCCGCCCATTCCGCGACCTCGCGCGCCGCCCCCGCCGTGTCGCTGGCGACGACCGGCTTGAGCTTGTGGCGGCGGATGATGTTGCGGCACTGGCCGAGCGCGTGCGTGTGGCTATGGACGCTTCCGAGGTCCTCGATGCGAGCGCCCGGAACGGCCAAGAGCTGAAAGTGGATCGGCAAAAAGGTCTCGCCCACGATATGCAGTCCGGAGGCCGGCAACAGCGAATGGATGTCGGCGACCCGCCCGGCGATCGAGTTCTCGATCGGGATCATCGCCAATTCGGCCGCGCCGTCCGTCAGGGCCGCAAAAGCGTCCTCGAAGGTGGCGCAGGGCAGCGGGCTGAGATCGGGAAAATTGTCGACACAGGCGATATGCGAGTTGGCCCCCGGTTCACCCTGATATGCGATCGAGTTCTTCATGCGTGCTTCCCAGGCGCGAGCATGACGCGCGCGCGTTCCAAGTCCTCGGGCGCATCGACGCCGAGAGGCGCTGTGTCGACGAGCGCGACATCGACCCGCATGCCTGCCTCCAGCGCGCGCAATTGTTCGAGCTTCTCGCGACGCTCCAGAGGCGACGGGGGGGCCGCGACAAAGCGCCGAAGCGCTTCGCGGCGATACGCATAGAGACCGATGTGGTGCAGGAAGCGGCCCTCGCCCCACGGCGCCCGCGCGCGGGTGAAGTAGAGCGCCTTCAATCGTTTCGGATCGAGTTCGGTCGCGATCACCTTGACGACATTGGGATCGTCCTTCTCCTGCTCACGCGTGATCGGGGTCGCAAGGGTCGCGATGTCGACGGCCGGCTCGGCGGCAAGCGGCGCAAGAGACGCGCGCACGACCGACGGTTCGATGGTCGGCAGATCGCCCTGAATGTTGATCACGACATCGTGGACGCCGTTCGCGTCGACGGCGCCCAGGGCCTCGAAGATACGGTCGGACCCGGAGGCGTGATCGGATCGGGTCATGACGGCCTTGCCGCCCGCCGAGGCCACGGCCTCCACGACCCGCGGATCGTCCGCCGCCACCCAGACCGGTCCGACATCCGCCGCAACCGCCCGGCGCCAGACATGGACGATCATCGGCGCGCCGTGAATGTCGGCGAGCGGCTTTCCCGGCAGGCGGGTCGCGTTCATGCGCGCGGGGATGAGGACAATAGGACGGGCCATCAGTTTCGGCTGGGCCAAATTCGGGGCGCGAGGGCTTATACGTGTTGCCAAGGCAAGCGCAAAGCGGCTAATCAACTCCACGAAGACAAACGCTTCCCCTCCCTCTCCAGCCGACGAAAGTCCCTCTGCTCATGGACCATGTTAATGTGAACCGGGTCTCGCTTTCGGCGCTGGGGGCGGTGCTGTTCGTCATGCTGCTGGTCGCCTTCAGCAATCTCGTCCTTTCCCCGCGAAGCCCAGCGGTTCCCGGCTTCGCGCTGCCGACCGGGGCGGCGAGTCATCCCGCCGCCGAGGCGAAAGCGGCGCCGGAAGCGCCGCTGCCCGTGCTGCTCGCCAAGGCCGACGCCAAGAAGGGCGAACACGACGCCAAGATCTGCGAGACCTGCCACAACTTCAAGGAGGGCGGGGGCGCCAAGATCGGGCCGGACCTGTGGGGCGTGGTCGGCCGCAAGGTCGCTTCGGTCGGAAGCTTCGACTATTCCGGCGCGCTCAAGGGGGTGGGCGGCGATTGGACCTACGAGCAACTGAACAAGTGGATTACCGATCCGAAGGCGATGGCGCCCGGGACCAAGATGACCTTCCCCGGCGAACAGGACGCGCAGCGGCGGGCCGACATTCTGGCCTATCTGCAGACGCTGTCCGACAAGCCGGTCCCGTTCCCGAAGTGAGCGCGAGCCCCGCCGGCCAACTCCGGCGCGCCGGCCGGCTGCTGGCGTTCACAGGGTCTCGGTGACCTTCATCAGATGCGGGGGCTGATCGGGATCGCGGCCCCGCCGGCGGGCGACCGCCTCAGCCACTCGGTAAAAAGCGTGAAGCGCGACGATCGGAGTCAAGAGTGGATGGCCGCCGTCGAGCGCCGCCACGCTCGGCCAGCGTGAATGCGGCTCAATGTCGACGACAAGCGGCTCGGCGCCGAACGCCGCGAGGCGGTCGAGCGCCTCGAAGAACCCCGGACGAGCGGCGTCCACGGGCGCGAAGGCGAGCACCGGAAATCCAGGCCCAATGACTCCCGCCGGCCCATGGAGCACCTCGGCGGATGAAAACGCCTCGGCGTGAATGGCCGCGGTCTCCTTGAGCTTCAGCGCCGCCTCGGCGGCAATGGCGTGAGTCGCGCCGCGCCCGACGACGAACAGGGACGAGGCTTGGGCGAGCGTATCGATCGCGTCAGCCGCGAGCGGCGCGGCGGAAGACTGGTCCAGGACCGAAGGCAGCCTGGCGAGCGCGGCCAGAAGCTCGTCGTCGCCGCTCCAGCGGGCGACAAGAGACGCTCCGGCGGCGAGCGATGCGATCATCGACTTTGTCGCCGCCACCGAGCGCTCGAGGCCGGCATGCAGGCGCAACATCGCGTCCGCGCCGCGGGCGAGCGGAGACGCCTCGTCGTTGACGAAGGCGATCGTCGCCGCGCCCTGATCCTTCGCCGCGCGCTGCATGGCGACAATGTCCGGACTTCGGCCCGACTGCGAGATCGAGATCGCGACTGCGTCCTTAAGCTTCAGCGGCGCGTGATAGAGCGAGGCGATCGAGGGCCCGAGGGAGGCGCAAGCCAGAGCGACTTTGAGCTCGACGAGATACTTGAGGTAAAGCGCCGCGTGATCGGAGCTGCCGCGCGCGATCGTGGCGACAAATGGCGGTTCACGGGCTCGCAAATCCACCGCGAGTCCAGCAATTGACGCGGCGTTAGCGGCCAATTGGCGCCGCACGACCTCGCCGGCCTCCAAGACCTCCGCCGCCATGAACGTCTGGCCCATCGCGCCGCTCCTTTTGCCTGCCGCCAGGAACCGGGAGAGAAGCGTCAATTCGGCGAGGAAATCAAACCAGCCCGCTTGCAGCCATTGACCGGCCCGCCGACCGGAAACCGGCGTCATGTTTCGCTGCATACAGCAAACGTTCAATTCCCTCGCGCCCACCGTAAAAACGGGTTTCCTGCGCCGGCCCAGTCCACGCCGGCGCCCTACGAAGTAGGTATTTCAACGGAGTGACTATGGGTCTTGACACCGGCGCCCGTTGCGTTATTGAACGGAGAGCGGGCGGGTTAGCATCTGTTAACTTAGGGTCGAGAGCGAGGTTGTTCAGTGCAGAGCCTGACCCGTTTCGTTGGTGGTGAGCCGAACGAAGAGTGCGACACGTCGACCCTGAGCGCGCGTTCCGATGGCCGCCGGGCTGAGGCCGAGACGCAAGTCGGCGGCCTCCAGCCGCCTATACCGGCCGCGTTGCAGGATCGCCCCGGAAATCGGATCGTGGTCAAAAGCCCCAACCAAATCGACATATCGCTGGGGGCTCGCCTACGTGACAAACGAATCTCAACCGGCTGGTCCCAGGAGCAACTCGCTCAGAAACTTCAAATAGACCCCAAGGATGTTTCCGCATACGAAACCGGCGCAAAAAGGATTACCGCCGATCGCTTGCTTCGTCTCTCCAAGGTTCTGGGCGTAAAGCCGGTCTATTTTTTTGGCTTTGAGGACACTGAGCGACCCGTAGCTCGACACACAGCCCGTTTAACGTTGCCCGATCAAGGACTGCGTCTGCATCGGGCCTTCATCAGCGTCAAAAACCCCGCTCTGCGTGAGGCCATCGTCTCGCTGGTAACCGAACTCGCGAGAAACGACGACCCCCGTTAGCGCAGTCATCCATCCACTGCGCTCCCAGTCACGCAAAAGCAGGCGGCGCGCCAGCGACCGAAGCGACGATCTCGGCTACGCGGCGAAAGCGAGTTCTCTCGTTTCGGGCGTCTCGATTCCGAGCTGCTCGCGAAAGGCGTTCAGAGCCGCGAGGAGGCCTTCGCCGGTGTCGAAGAGCCCCGCATAGCTCATGGTGGCGCCGATCCGGCGCGGTCTGCCGATGAGCTGCGGATTGCAGCCGACCGCTTTCAGCACCCTATAGATCCGGGCGTCGAACACGGATACGATCTGGGTCAGGCCGGCGGCGATGGCGACTTCGCCGATGCCCGCGATCAGTTCGCTGAGCACGAAGTTGACGCCATTGCGGCTGCGTTGAGGCTGGCCGTCGGCCGACACCGCGCAGATCCGCGAACTCTC
Source organism: Roseiarcus sp. (assembly GCA_035308265.1). Classification (GTDB taxonomy): domain Bacteria; phylum Pseudomonadota; class Alphaproteobacteria; order Rhizobiales; family Beijerinckiaceae; genus Roseiarcus. The sequence continues at coordinate 4,788 of DATGHB010000549.1, read as the reverse complement.
CCAGATTGTCGCGCTTTCGATGTATTCGCCCTCTTCGAGCAGGAAGGGAAATACGTCGCGCAACATGTTAGGCCCGGTGGTCGGCAGCAACCGCAGCGATCCCCAATATTCGTTGGTCTTTGGGTCGACCGAAACGAGATACAACGGATTGGCGTCATCGAATTCGTCCCGTTCGTATCCGTCCTTCACAGTAACTTCCCAACCGAGCCGCTCCGAGAAAGTGAGCGCCCTGTTCCGAAACATCGCGTCCATTTCCTTCGGAAACAATGACGCCCGCGAACCTTCGATAAGCTTTAACATCGTGGCATCTCCCTTGCTACGAGACCACGAATGTTAACCACAAATTTTAATGTTCGCAATTCCACATAAAGATCGAGTTGACATTTCGAGAATCACTTAAAGGACGAACCTTGCAGGGCCTTGGCGGGGATCACGCCAGTAGCAATGGCGACACCGACGGCATGGGTCAAATTGGCGCAGTTCAACTTGTGCCGCGCCGTATCGAGATAACTCTTCACGCTCCCGAATGAGATATTCAATATGTCCGAAATATCCTGATACGTCTTGCCTCTTGCCGCCCAGATCAGACACTGCTCTTCCCGTTTTGACAGTTTGACTGGCGGGCTGGTTAGTTTGAGATTGACGCTGGCGGCGGAATCGATGAGGACCGAGATCAATTGCAGTTTGACCATATTGGTCTTTTTGAAATCTTCCCATTCTGGTTTCGAATGGTTGCTGGTATACGAGACCAATGAGTAGACACCCCTCCGATTGCGCACCGGGATCGATAGCCCGTTGACGCCGACATCGTGGCTCGCCGCATCGGCGAAAAACGCCCGAACCGCTGGATCGTCGCGCGCCAGCTCATCCCAGTCGAAGGGAAGGACCGCCTTGCTTCCGTGCGAGATGGTTGGGTCGATCAAGACATATTGCTTGAGAAAATACCGCGTTTGCCACTGAAACGGATAGGTCGTCGTTCCACTCAGCAGACTGGCGTCGGAACTCTTGTCGGGGGCGAAGCGCAAATAGGCGATGTGGCTCACGCCGACATCGGCCGCTATGGCCTTGAGCGTTTCTTCGAGATCCTGCTCGTTATACCCAAGGATCGTGTCTGTGAGTCTTATCGCAGCCGATTCGATGGTGATGGTTCCCATTGGCGCTGGCCATTGCCGTCATGAACCGATTTCGAGGGCCTCGGCCAAGGCTTCATCGCGGGCGTAGCCAACGATCGATGCGACCGCAGGGTCGATCTTGCCGGTGACTTTCGCGCAGAGGTCGATCAGATCGATGCAAATCGCAATCAGGCGGCAAGCTTCGGCTTGGGTCAACCTGACCTCTTCACCGCTCGCTTCCGACGACCTTGACCGCTCATACAGCATCGTCGAGTTTATGGACATCTCCGCCTCGCGCCCAAACCGCAGCTTTGTCCCGTGACTAATGTACCATAAGAATGCCATGACAATCAACAAATATGTGGAGGCGGAAGGAAGAACAGCACTCAAGGCGCGCTATGGCGGGCCGCTTTCCGTTCGTTTTGCGACGAATCATCGACGAAAAGCCCGACGCAAAGCGGGGACATCGCGCCTCTCGGCGACGCTGAACGGCGTCGCCATCACCGGATTGGGGCGCGAAGAGAACCGCGGCTTCACTCGCAGAAAAATGGAGCCGAGCGATGAATGTTGACGACCTCGTCGCAATCGACGTGCACACGCACGCCGAGGTTTCGTGCCGCCAGCCGGCGGACGTCTTCTGGCAACCCTATGAGGCTGCCGCGAACAAATATTTCAAAGCCGGCAGGCGCCCGACCATCCCCGAGACCATCGCCTATTACCGCGAACGCAGGATCGGCCTCGTGATGTTCACCGTCGACAGCGAGTTCGAGATCGGCGCGCGACGCATCTCGAATGACGAAGTCGCGGAGGCCGCCGCGGCCAATGCGGATATCATGATGGCCTTCGCCTCCATCGATCCGCACAAGGGAAAGATGGGCGTGCGCGAGGCGCGCGACCTCATCGAAGCGGGCGTGATCAAGGGATTCAAGTTTCACCCGACTCTGCAGGGCTTCTTCCCCAACGACCGCATGGCTTACGCCCTCTACGAGGTCATCGCCGGGTATAAGCTGTCGGCCATCTTTCACAGCGGCCATTCCGGCATCGGGACAGGCATGCCGGGCGGCGGAGGCTTGCGCCTCAAATATTCGAACCCGATTCACCTCGACGACGTCGCGGCCGACTTTCCCGACATGACGGTCATCATCGCCCATCCCTCATGGCCCTGGCAGGACGAGGCGCTCTCAGTCTGCCTGCATAAGCCCAACGTCTATATCGATCTCTCCGGCTGGAGCCCGAAATATTTTCCCCCCCAGCTTGTCCAGTACGCCAACAGCCAGCTCAAGACGAAGATGCTCTTCGGTTCCGACTTTCCGCTCATTCAGCCCGACCGCTGGATCAAGGATTTTCGCGAGGCCGGCTTCAGGCCGGAGGTTCACGACCTCATCCTCAAGCAGAACGCCGTCTCGGCGCTGAAACTCGACGCCGCACTTTAGCCTTCGCGCAATGGCGCCCTTCCCATGGATCGCGAAGGTTCGCGGCGAGATCGTCGCCGCCGGGAGGCGCCTGGAGGCGGTCGCCTATGGTCCGGCGCCAGCTGAAGCGCCGACGGTTCTCATGCTGCATGAGGGGCTCGGCTGCGTGGCGCTCTGGCGCGACTTTCCGCAAGAAATCGCGGCGGCGACCGGATGGGGGGTGTTCGCCTATTCGCGCGCCGGCTATGGCGGCTCCGATCCCGTCGATCTGCCCCGGCCGCTCGATTACATGAGCCGGGAGGCGCGAGCGAGCCTGCCCGCGGTCATCGAGGAGATCGGGCTCGAGCGCGGGATCCTGCTCGGACACAGCGACGGCGCCTCGATCGCGGCGATCTACGCCGGCGAACATTCGGACGAGCGCATCAAGGGCCTTGTCCTGATGGCGCCCCATCTGTTCACCGAAGAACCGGGCCTCGTCTCGATCGCCGAGGCCAGGCTTGCCTACGAGACCGGCGACCTCCGCGCGAAGCTCGCCAAATACCACGCTCATGTGGACATCGCCTTCCGCGGCTGGAACGACGCCTGGCTCGATCCCGGCTTCAGGGCCTGGAACATCGAGGATCGGGTCGAGCGCTGGCGCGTCCCCGCGCTCATCATCCAGGGCGTCGACGATCAATACGGAACGCTCGCCCAGATCCGCTCGATCGAGGCGCGCTCGCCCTCGCCCGTCAAGAGCCTCATCCTCGAGACCTGCCGTCATTCGCCGCAGATCGACCGGCCTGAGGCCACGCTCGAGGCGGTCGCCGGCTTCTGCGCGGAACTTAGCAAGGCGGAGCCGCGCTGACGCCCTCCTGTAACGGTCTTTTGAAAGTCACCACAGCGGCTCGTAATAGGGGCCGGGATACGGGCCGGACGGTCCCGAGTAGGGTCCAAGCGGCCCGGCCCCGTAAGGGGCGGAATCGCCATCCGTCTCCGCCTCGGCCGCCGCGCCCGGCAGCTCGCCCTCCTGCAGCACAACGACCGGCGTTCCAACCGGAGCGCGATTGTAAAGGTCGATGATGTCCTGATTGAACAGGCGAATACAGCCGCTCGACACTTTCGTGCCGATGGTGTCCGGTTCGTTGGTTCCGTGCAGGCGGAAGTAGGTGTCCTTGCCGCCGCGGTAGAGATAGAGCGCCCGCGCGCCCAGCGGATTGCCGATGCCGCCCGGCAGCCCGTTCGCGTAATGCCGATAGATCGGCATCTTTTCCATCATGTCCGGGGTCGGCGTCCAGTGCGGCCATTCGGCTTTGCGCCCGATGACGGCGTTCCCGCGGAAATTGAGCGCTTCCTGGCGCCCGACTCCGACCGCGTAGCGGGTCGCGACGCCGCCGGGTTCGACGAAATAGAGCCGCCGCTCGCCGATATTGACGACGATCGTCCCAGGACGATAGGGGCCGGCGAAGGCGACCTGCTGGCGCAGCAGGCTCGGATCGATCTTGGTAAGGTCGAGCCCGGGGATCTCGTGCCCGTGGTCGAGCCTCGGGCCATAGGCGCCCGTGAACGCAGGATTTCCGAGCGGGTAGAAGCCGGCCCCGCCTCGGGTTGCGCAACCCCCGAGCAGGACCGCGATTCCGGCAAGGACGCCCCGCCGGTCGACACGTGCTTTCATTGTGCAAACATCCCAAGCCCTTGTGATGAAGATTTGGTCGCGCTCTCTCGCGGGCCGGCTGTCAAGGCTGAGCCGCCTTGCGATCGCGCGCGCCTGGCGGCCGAAACGCGTCGGCGAAAGCCGCGAGAAGGCAGACGGCGAACATTCGCCGAATCATGGCGAGGAGCCCCCCCAACGATAGCGATTTGCCCCAACCTCGCCGAAGTACAACGGGAAAGCAATGGCCCGGCGACGCCGCGCCGACTGGCCCGGGCAGGGGCGTCCAAGCGCTTCCGTGTCTGGGAGGAGAGCCGCGCACAAGCGCCTGCCGGTCTTGGCAGTAGTTTTACCGGCGTGCCCTAACGTTTTCAAAACGTTAGCACCCCGTTTAGTTCCATGCCTGAAAAATAAGACATAAGTATTATGTATTATCACAATGAGGGCGCACCGCTCGAGCCAACGGCACATCGCTCCAGCGGGCGATTCGCGCAGTCGGCGCAAGAGCCCCCGGCGATCACGTTCGTGATAGGGTGGCCGGGGTCCGAGGCGGCGTCATGTCCAGAACCCGGAAGCTTGCCGCGATCCTCTTCGCCGACGTCGTCGGCTACTCGCGGCTGATGGGCGTAGATGAACT
>DATGHB010000548.1:0-2132 GCA_035308265.1 Roseiarcus sp. | reverse complement strand
GATCGAGTTCACCGGCGCGCGGCCGGTTCCGCTCCCCGTTCGCGAGGAAAACGGCTTCGCCTTCTCGGCGGAAGAGGCGCTGAGGCTGATGACGCCCTTAACGCGCCTCGTCATTCTCAATTCGCCCGCCAATCCGACCGGCGGCGTCACGCCCAAAGAGGAAATCGACAAGCTCGTCGCCGGGCTCGCCCAATGGCCGAACGCGGCCATCCTGTCGGACGAGATCTACGGGCAATTGACTTACGACGGTCTCGCTCACCGCTCGCTTTTGGCCTACCCGGAGATCCGCGACCGGCTCATCCTGCTCGACGGCTGGTCGAAGACCTACGCCATGACCGGGTGGCGGCTCGGCTATTCGGTGTGGCCGAAAGCCTGGCGCGACGTGGCGCGCAAGCTCGCGGTCAACTCCTATTCCTGCGTCAACTCGGCGGCGCAGTTCGCCGGGATCGCGGCGCTCAAGGGTCCGCAGGATTCGATCGACGCCATGCGGGCGGAATTCGACCGGCGGCGCAAAGCGATAGCGGCTGGCCTCAACCGTCTTCCCGGCGTTCGCGCGGCGACGCCGAAAGGCGCGTTCTACGCTTTCCCGAATATTTCCGCGACCGGCTGGAAGGCGAAGGCGCTCGCCTCCGCGCTCCTGCAAGAGGCTGGGGTCGCGACGATCGGCGGCCCCGACTTCGGCGTCCATGGCGAGGGCTACCTGCGCCTCTCCTACGCCAATTCGCTGGAAAACATCGAGCGCGCGCTCGAACGCGTGGGCGGCTTTCTCAGCGGACTTAAGCGCGCCGCGGCGAGCGTGTGACGCGCTCGAACCATGTTCCTTTCATTTGATAAGGTGATCATGCGACCTCTTGTGCTTGCCGCCGCCATCGCCTTGTGCCCGTTCGCCGAAGCTTACGCCGCGAGCCCATCGCAGAGCGCCTGCGACACCGCCAAGATCGGCGCCCGCGAGCTCGCCGAGTGCCTGAGGACCGCCGCCGACCACGCCGACAGAGACTTGGGCAAGACCGTCGACGAAGCGATGAAGTCGATCGATGCGCGCCAGGGCCTGATGTCGTCGCAAAAGGCGCGCTGGCGCCGCTCGCTCAATGACGCTCAGGCGCAATGGGTCGCGTGGAGAGATTCCGAGTGTCAGGACGTCGCGCCGTTCGAATCGGGCATGGACGCCAAGGACGGCGATCCTCGTCTGCGCTGCATCATCGATGACGATGCGGAGCGCGTCTCGAGCCTCAACGCGCGCTATCGTTGAGCCCACGGCCCCGCTCGCCGTGGGGTTTCCGCCCCCGCCAGTCCCGGTTCGGGCGTTGAAGGAGGTCCAAGTCTTGGCTCACCTCGAAGGCCTCGGCTTTGCCGTCGATTGGGGAGACCGCGTCTCTTACTGGCGCGAGGATCCCGCCAGGGTCGCGGGCCTGCGGACGCAAAAAGACGCGCGCGCGCTTCTGATCGCGCGCGACATGCCTGTTTTGCGCAAGAGCGGGTCTGGACTCGATCCGCTGTTGCCGATGAGCGAGATCGAAGCGCTTGGAGGAGCTGAAGTCGAAGCGCTGCTCGGGCTTCACCCCAATGGCGCGCCGGTGTTCGCCGCGATGCTGCCCGACCGGGCGGTGGAGATGCGCTCCGATTCAAGCGACGGCTTTCGCGACTTGCGTGAGCTCTTCGTGCCGGGCCGCGAAGACCTGAAACTGATCGACCTCAGGTCGATCGCGGCCAGCGATCTCGTGGCGCCCGACGAGACGGCGATGCTGGCCGCGGCCAAGGCGCTGATGCACTGGCACGCCCGGCGCCGGTTCTGCTCGAATTGCGCCGCGCAAACCGAGGTTGCGGCAGCCGGCTGGCGACGGGATTGCCCGGTGTGCAAGGCGCTGCATTTCCCGCGCACCGACCCGGTGGTCATCATGCTCGCGGTCGATGGCGACGCCTGCCTGCTCGGGCGCCAGTCCAGGTTCCCGAAAGGCATGTATTCGGCGCTGGCCGGGTTCCTCGAACCCGGAGAAACCATCGAGGCCGCTGTCCGGCGCGAAATCAGGGAGGAAGCCAATGTGGCGTGCCGCAGGGTTCGTTACTTCGCCTCGCAGCCCTGGCCTTTTCCGGCCTCGTTGATGATCGGCTGCTTCGCCGAAGCGGAGAGTAGG
>DATGHB010000547.1:0-5492 GCA_035308265.1 Roseiarcus sp. | reverse complement strand
ACAGCGCCAAGATGGCGGCCGACCCGAAGACCCAGGAATGGTGGGCGATTCACGAGCCGATGCAGGCCCCGCTCGCCACCCGCAAGCAGGGCGACTGGTGGGCGATGGCCGAAGAAGTGTTCCATACCGACTGAGCCCCTCGTTCCCCATGAGTTTCGATCCCGCCTCGCTGCGCCAGTCCTGGCCGGCGCCGTCGCATCCAAAGCAGATCGTCACGATCGGCGCGGGCTCGATCGTCGCCGACGCGCATTTCCCCGCCTATCGGAAGGCGGGCTTTCCGATCGCTGGCGTTTATGACCTCGACGCGCCGCGAGCGCGGAGCGTCGCCGACAGATTCGGCGTGGCCAAGGTCTTCGGCTCGCTCGATGAGGCCCTGGCGACGGAGGGTGCGATTTTCGACCTCGCGACGCCGCCCGGCGCTCACGCTTCGGTGCTCGAGCGCATTCCCGTGGGCTCGAGCGTCCTTGTCCAGAAGCCGATGGGCGCGGACCTCGATTCTGCGACCGCGATTCTCAAGATCTGCCGCGACCGCAAATTGATCGCCGCAGTGAATTTCCAGTTGCGTTTCGCCCCGATGATGCTTGCGGTCCGGGACGCGCTCGATCGCGGGCTCCTCGGGCGCCTCGTCGATGTCGAGGTTCATCTCGCAATTCTGACGCCGTGGGCGATGTTCGCCTTTCTGAAAGGTCTGCCGCGCGTCGAGATCGCGATGCATTCGATCCACTATCTCGATCTCATCCGCGACTTTCTCGGCGAGCCCGACGGCGTGCACGCCAAGACGATCGGCCATCCGTCGTCGGACATGGCCCAGACCCGCACGACCGCGATTCTCGATTACGGAAACGCGGTCCGCGCCGCGATGTCGATCAACCACAACCACGCCTTCGGCCGCAAACACCAGGTCGCCGAATTCCGCTTCGACGGGACCGAGGGGGCGGCGCACGCCAAGCTCGGCCTTCTCCTCGACTACCCCAACGGCGAACCGGACGAATTGTGGATCAGGCCTAAGGGCGAGCCGGAATGGGTCGAGGTTCCGTTGCGGGGCTCATGGTTTCCCGACGCTTTCATCGGCAGGATGGCCAACCTCCAACGGTTCTGCGCCGGCGAGGACGCTCATCTCATCGCATCGGTCGAGGACGCCTGGACGACGATGGCGCTGGTCGAGGCGGCCTTCGAATCGAGCGCCAGGCCCGCGACGCCACTCAGGGAGCGCCCCTGATGGAGATCAAGGAACGCTATTTCGAGGATTTCGAGATCGGCGAGAACCGCCGGACGCTCGGCCGCACGATCACCGAAGCCGACATCGTCGCTCACGCCGGCCAGACAGGCGACTTTTTCCCTCACCATCTCGACGCGGTGTGGTGCGCGACCCAGGACTTCAAGCGTCGCATGGCCCACGGCACGCTTGTCTTCAGCGTCGGCGTCGGCATGACGGCGAGCGCCATCAATCCCCGCGCGATGTCCTACGGCTACGACCGCTTGAGATTCATCAAGCCGGTGTTCATCGGCGACACGATCCGCGCCTCGGCGACAATCAAGGAGAAACGCGACCATCCGCGCCGCTCGAGCCACGGCATCGTCGTCGAACTGCTCGAGGTCTCAAACCAGATGGGCGAAACCGTGCTGACCTGCGAGCATCTTTATCTCGTCGAGCGGCGGGGGACCGGTCCGCGCCCTTGAGCCGCGCGCGGAGCGAACGGCGGGCCGACCGCCAGCCACGCAGGGCCAGCGTCGCCGTGCTCGGACCGACCGGCCGCGAATAGATGTTGCCAAATTCGAAAATCACAAGTTTACTCTGGCGCGGATCGGTCAAAATCGATCCGTAGGGCGGAAATCAAGGTTCGAATAATGAAGGCGGGCGCCGCTCTTTTCTCTTGAGCCCCCAACACGTTCTTCGCCGCGCTTAAGACCGCGCGGGCACGACCTGATCACGAGGAGGAAACCCATGAAGAGAGAGCTGGGAATCGTATCAATCGCCGTTGCGTCTTGTTTGTGGAGTTCGGGAGTCTTCGCCCAGTCGGGCACGATCAGCAAGGCGGTCGGCGGCTATTCCTTCGAGGACGCCGCCAAGGAAGCTCCCGCCACGAAGAAGGACGGCAAACCGCTGACCTTCGCCATCATCACCCACACCGCGGGCAACGGATTTTTCGATCCGGTCTACGTCGGCGCCCAGGTCGCCGCGAACGCGTTCGGCATCAACCTGATCAAGCTCGGCTCGGAAGCGCCGATGGACGACATTCCGCGCGAGATCCAGATCCTCAACCAGATCGTCAACGATCCGACCATCAATGGGGTGATCATGACGACCCCGCAGGTGGGCGCCTATAACGACATCGTCAAGAAGCTCGAGGAGCGAGGCGTCGTCGTCGCGACGACCAATTCATACGACGGAACTCTCTACGATCGCAGCAATATCAGTCATACCGGCCAGGATGCGTCGGCGGCCGCGATCGGAGGCGAGGCGATCGTCAAGTGCCTGCTGAAAAACAACGTCAAGGGCGGATCCATCATCTTTCCGAACACCGTGGCCGTCGGCAACATCGAGGTCAACAACCGCGTCACCGCCGCGTTCCACGCGACTCTGAAGGCGCTCAAGGCCGCCAATCGCCTGCAGGACTTCAAGGTCGACGCCGGCCCCAATAGCATTGGAGTGGACGTGCCGGACATTACTGCGGCGCCAATCGTCCAGTTGATCGAAAGCCGGAAAGACGTAGTCGGTCTCTTCGGGCCGAATGGCGGGGTGACCCCGGCGATCGGCGACGCCGTGTCGCAGCTCAAGCTCAACAACAAGGTCTGCGCGTACGGCTTCGATCTCGGACCCAAGCAGCTCGAGCAGATCAAGACCGGCGCGCTGCAGGGCTCGCTCGGCCAGCAGCCGTTCCTGCAGGGATTTTATCCGGTCATGCAGCTCTACCTGCAGATCGATCGCAACATAGCCGCCGCGAATCTCGACACCCGAGCCCAGCTTGTGACGAAGGACAATGTCGACAAGGTCGGGAAGCGCTTCGAGAACTGAAAGCCGCTCCGCGACCCTTCGCCGGGGGCGCGCAGGCGCCGCCCCCGGCGCTCTCTTCGCTTCCGCATTCGCCACGGGAAATCAGGCTTTGACGCGGGTGGATGGCTCTCGCATGCCACGCGGTCCCTTGGCGCTCGATAAGGGGCGTTCGCGCCGATGACCCAGGCCGCCGCAGCTTCGGCGCCATCCCGCGAAATGGGGCGACAGGCATCGCTCATCTTCGGGGGCTGGGAGGTCGGGCTCCTCGCCCTGATGGGCCTCCTCTACGCGGGCGGGCTTTATCTCAATCCGTCTTTCTTCGGGTCGAGCGAGGCCTTGTTTTCGATCCTGCGCGACGCCTCGCGCTATGGCGTCATCGCCGTGGGCATGACCTTCGTCATCGTGAACAGGGAGCTCGACCTCTCGGTTGGCTCGACCTTTGGTCTGACCCAGACGATCTTCGGAATGGTTTTCGCGCCTGCTTATTTTGACATGGGCGTCTGGACCGCGGTCATGTGGTGCCTGGCGATGGGCCTCGTCATCGGGCTCATCAATGGATTGATGGTCACCGTCCTCGAGGTGCCCGCCTTCATCGCCACGTTGACCATGCTGTTCATCGGCCGCGGCGTGATCCTCGGCGTCACCGGCGGCAAGAACATCGCCTTCGAAATCAAGGCGCAGGGGACGCACAGCTTTTTCGGGCTCGGCGACATCAACGCCTTCGGCTTCAACAATCAGATCTTCATCTTTCTCATCGCCGCGATTCTGGGGGCTGTCGTCCTCGGCCTGACATCGATCGGCTGGACCACCTACGCGACCGGCGGCAACGAGCAGGCGGCCCGTTACGCCGGCATCAACACGCGATTCGTGCGCATCCGCTCCTATGTGATCTCCTCGCTCTGCGCGGTCATCGCCGGCCTGATGAGCGTCGCCCAGAACAAGGACGCCGACCCGCTGGCGGGCTTCGGCGTGGAACTGATCGCCATCTCGTCGGTGATCGTCGGCGGCGCCGCGATCTTTGGCGGCCGCGGCCGGGTTCTCGGGTCCTGTCTCGGCGCGATCCTCATCGGGCTCATCGACAAGGTCCTCCGCGAGGGGGTCCCGATCACGCGGACCATCGATCTCGGCGGCGGCGAGACCGCGCAGGTCAAGGCGGTGGCCCAATTGCCGCCTGGCGCGGTGCCGGCCTGTCTAGGGGTCATCCTTATCCTGGCGGTGCTGGTCGAGCCGTGGCTCGTCCGCCGGCGCCTCCTGCCGCGACTGTGGGCGCGGCTTCGCAGGCTCCCTCCCCCGCCCATCCCCGACCTCGGCGGAATCGCGGTGACCGGGGTGCAGACGCGTGGGACCGTCGCGCAATCGCGCGGTGTCGGCAAACGCGGCCTCGCCGGATTCCTCTATCGCCGCGACGCGGCGGCGATCCTGCTGATGCTGGCCTTGTGGCTCGTCGGCCTCTGGGCGAGGCCCGACTTCTGGGAGGGACTCGACAACACTTTCGCGATGCTGCTCGCCTTCTCCGAGATCGCCCTGCTCGCGGTCGGGCTCACTTTCGTGATGGCCAACGCGGACATCGATCTTTCCGTCGGATCGGTCCTCGCGCTTTCCGGCGCGGTCGCCGCGGTCATCATGAAAGACACCAGCTGGGGCCCGCTCGCCGCGGTGATTGGCGGCGTTCTGTCCGGCGTGTTCGCCGGACTCGTCAACGGATGGCTCACCGCCTATGTCGGCCTGCCGGCCTTCATCGCGACGCTGGGCACTTTCTACTGGGCGCGGGGAACCGGTTCGTCCATCGTCGCCGGAACGCAGCTCAACGGCTTTCCGGCGTCGTTCAATCTGATCGGCCGCGACCTCTACAACGTGCTGGACTACTTCGGCGTCGCGCCCGCTCATGGCCTCTGGCGCGCGATCGCCGAGGCGGTGAGCGTGCAGACCATCTTCGTTCTCGTGGTCGCGCTGGTCGCCGCCGTCGCGCTCGGGCTCACCACCTTCGGGCAGAAGGTTTATGCGATCGGCGGTAATGAGCGTGCCGCCAATCTCGCCGGCATCAACACGCGGCGCGTCCGATTCACCGCGCTCGTCATCTCTTCGATCTGCGCCGCGTGCGCCGGAATCATCTATGACGCTTTCTATAGAAGCTTCATCCCCACCGCCGGACAATTGCGCGAACTTGACGCGATCTCGTCCGTCATCATCGGCGGCGGCTCGATTTTCGGCGGCTACGGCACGATCATCGGCTCACTTGCGGGCGCGGCGGTCATTACCCTCATCCGGTCGCTGTTGTCCCTCCAGATGATCTTGCGCGACGGCTCGTCCTTCGTGCTGCCGCAGCAGTGGCAGAACGTGTTCATCGGGCTCATCTTGATCGTCGCGGTGGTCGGCGACATCTGGCTGAGACAGCACAACATTCTCTCCGAATGGTTCGGGCGGGGCCGCGCGCGCTCCGGCGCCGCCGCTCCAGCGGAGTCCATCGAGAAAGCGAAAGCATGACCCAGCCATTGGT
>DATGHB010000546.1:0-12329 GCA_035308265.1 Roseiarcus sp. | reverse complement strand
CGACGTGATCCTCGCCGTCTACAACGATCACGCCACCGCCTTCAGCCTCGCGATGATCCCGACCTTCGCGATCATGACCGGGCCGGAATTTGCGCCCGCGGACGAAGGCTACGGCGCCCGCCCGGTGCCGAAGGTGATCGGCGATCCGGAGCTTGCCTCGCATATCGCCTCCGAGGTGATCCAGCGGGATTTCGATCTGACAATGGTCAACGAGATCGACGTCGACCACGGCCTCACCGTGCCGCTCTCCTGCGTCTTCGGCAAGGTGAAGGAATGGCCATGCAAAATCATTCCCTTCGCGGTCAACGTGGTGCAGCACCCGGTGCCTTCAGGCGCGCGCTGCTTTGCGCTCGGGCAGGCGATCGGCAAGGCGATCATGAGCTATCCGCAGGACATCAACGTCCATGTCTGGGGCACCGGCGGAATGAGCCATCAGCTTCAGGGGCCGCGCGCCGGGCTCATCAACAGGGAGTGGGACAACGCCTTCCTCGACCGGCTGATCGACGACCCCAAGGGTCTCTCGAAGGTGCCGAACATCGAATATGTCCGGGAGGCGGGAAGCGAAGGCATCGAGCTGGTGATGTGGCTGATTGCGCGCGGCGCGATGGCCGATGTGGTCGCGGGTGGGCCGAAGCCGAAAGTGGCGCACCGGTTCTATCATGTGCCGGCCTCGAACACCGCGGTCGGCCATCTCATTCTGGAAAACGCTGCGTAAGATGGCGCGCCCGAGGCGACGTTCATGACCAGGACCCTGAAAGTCGCGCTGGCCGGCGCCGGCGCCTTCGGCCTGAAGCACCTCGATGCGATCAAGGCGATCGACGGGGTCGAGGCGGTCTCGCTCGTCGGGCGCGAACTCGACAAGACGACGGCGGCGGCGGCGAAATATGGCGTTGGCCATGTCACGACCGATCTCGCCGAAAGCCTGAAAATTCCGGAGCTCGATGCGGTCATCCTCGCCACGCCGACCCAGATGCACGCCGCCCAGGCGCTCCAGTGCCTGAAAGCCGGCAAGCATGTGCAGGTCGAAATTCCGCTCGCCGACGCTCTCGAGGACGCCGAGGCGGTGGTCGCCGAGCAGAAGAAGACGGGGCTCGTCGCCATGGTCGGCCACACCCGCCGCTTCAATCCGAGCCACCAGTTCGTGCGTCAGCGCATCCTCAGAGGTGAGTTCCATATCCAGCAGATGGACGTACAGACGTTCTTCTTCCGCCGCACCAACATGAACGCGCTCGGTCAGCCCCGCTCATGGACCGATCATCTGCTCTGGCATCACGCCGCGCACACGGTGGATCTGTTCGCCTACCAGTGCCGCTCGCCAATCGTGAAGGCGAACGCGCTTCAGGGCCCGATCAACCCCGCGCTCGGCATCGCCATGGACATGAGCATCCAGCTGAAGAGCGAGAATGGGGCGATCTGCACCTTGTCGCTCTCGTTCAACAACGAGGGGCCGTTGGGCACGTTCTTCCGCTATATCGGCGACACCGCTACCTACATCGCCCGCTACGACGATCTCTATACCGGCAAGGACGAGAAGATCGACGTGAGCAAGGTCGCCGTCAGCATGAACGGCATCGAGCTTCAGGATCGTGAGTTCTTCGCCGCCATCCGCGAGAACCGTGAGCCGAACGCCAGCGTTCATCAGGTCATGCCCTGCTACCGCATCCTGGCTCAGCTGGAGAAGCAGATCGAGGGAAGCTGACGGCTCCCCTCGGAACCGGAAGCGGCACGCCGGCGCGCCACTCGCCGCCGCGCCGGCTCGCCGCTGTATTGTCGGATCCGTTCGCTATGGGGTATGAACGCGATCTTGACGCGCTGGCAAAAGCATGGGTGAGATGAATAAGCCGCGCGTGGAGGAGGAATGGATCGCAAGTGGCTGCCGCTCAACGCGCTGAGGGCGTTCGAAGCGGCCGGACAGCATCTCAGCTTCACCGCCGCCGCCAATAGCCTGACGGTCGCGCAGAGCGCGGTCAGCCGGCACGTCATCGTGCTCGAGAACTTTCTCGGAGTGGCCCTGTTCGAGCGGCGCCCCCAACAGCTGGTGCTGACCGAGGCCGGGCGGCACATCCTGCCCGTCGTGTCCAAGTCGTTCGACCGGATCGACCAGGCGCTGGGCGAAGTGATCAAGGAAAAGGGGCGCCCGAAGCGGGTGCTCAAGGTCGCGCTGCCGACCTCGTTCGCCCACCGGCTCGCCATTCCGATCCTGCGCGACTTCCGCTCCGAGAATTCCGGCATCTCGCTCGAAATCGTCTCGAAGCCCACCACGGGCCCGGAAGTGGACGGCGACATCGACATCGCCATCGTCTATTCGGAGCCTCGCGTCACCGACGCGATCCATGATCTCCTGTGGATGGTGCGCTCGACGCTGGTGTGCAGCCCGAAGCTCATCGAGGGGATGGACGCCAGCGATCCGGGCAGGCTCATCGCCGCCAGCGACCTCCTGCACCTCAAGATTGATGGGCAGCCGCGCCACTTCTTCTGGGAAATGTTCGTCCGCTCGATCGGACGTCCCGATCTCCCCGTCGACCGGGGCCTCGTGTTCGACACCCAGCAGCTCGCGGCCCAATACGCGATGATGGGCGATGGGCTGGCTCTGCTCGATCCGCTGCTGTTTCATGAGGAGATCGAAGCCGGAAGGCTGGTGCGCCCCTTCGATCTCTGGCTCGACGAAGGCTACGGCTATTATCTCACCACCCATCCCGAGGATCTGAGCAACGAGGCGGTGGCGCTGTTCCGCTCCTGGCTCATCGCGCGGTTCTCGGGTGGCGCGCCCGCCAGCCCGCCCGAGCCGGACGCCCAAGCCGAGCCGCCGAAGCTTCAAGCCGTCCCGGCCGAGCCGCCGAAGCTGCGCGCGGCGAAATAGGGGCGAGCCGAATCCACGGGGCGACGAATCGGCATCGGCTTGCGCCATTTTGGCGTATGACCGCGGCGCGTCGCGCCGCTAAGCTCGCGAAAGCGACGAATCGCGACCGGCGCCGTCAAGGGGCCCGCGCGCGCCGTGGACAATCTGAGGAAGGCCATGACAGCCGATTCGCCGCCGCAAGATAGAGGGCGCGGCCGCCGCCGGCGCGCCGCGGCCGAGCGTGGCGGAGGCGTGGGCCCCGCTCAGCCGGCAGGCCAGCCGCTCCTGCCGTTCCCGCCGCTCGACCTCATCTCCCGCGACGAACTCGAATCGATCCATTCCGCGGCGCTCGACGTGCTCAAGGAGATCGGCGTCGACTTCCTGCACGACGAAGCGCGGGCGATGCTGAAAAGCGCCGGCGCCGACGTCGATCCGGCCTCGCGCCGCGTCCGCTTCGATCCCGGTCTGGTCGAGGCCCACATCGGGCTCGCGCCCAAGGCGTTCACGCTCCACGCGCGCAACCCGGCGCGCGATCTTACGATCGGCGGACGCCACATCGCCTTCGGCTCGGTCGCCAGCGCTCCCAATTCCTATGACCGCGCGGGTGGGCGCCGGCCCGGCAACGCCCACGACTATCGGAATTTCATCCGCCTCGGGCAGAGTTTCGATTCGATTCACTTCTGGGGCGGCTATCCGGTCGAGCCCACCGACATTCACCCCTCCGTCCGCCATCTCGACGCCCTGTTCGCCATGCTGACGCTGTCCGACAAGCCGATCCACGCCTACAGCCTCGGGCGCGAGCGCATCCTCGACGCGATCGAGATGGTCAGGATCGCCCGTGGGCTCGACGACGAGACGCTGGAGCGCGAGCCTTCGCTGTTCACGGTCATCAACTCGTCGTCGCCATTGAGACTCGACACGCCGATGCTGGAGGGGATGATCCAGATGGCGCGCCGCAATCAGGTCGTGGTCATGACGCCGTTCACGCTGGCCGGCGCGATGGCCCCGGTCACGCTCGCCGGCGCCTTGGCCCAGCAGCATGCCGAGGCGCTGGCGGGCCTGGTCATGACCGAGGTCGCGCGGCCGGGCGCGCCGTTCGTCTATGGCGGGTTCACTTCGAACGTGGACATGAAGTCGGGCGCGCCGGCCTTCGGCACCCCCGAATACATGAAAACCGCGATCGTCGGCGGCCAGCTCGCGCGCCGCCTCGGCCTGCCTTATCGCTCATCAAACGCCAACGCCGCCAATTCGCTCGACGCGCAAGCGGCCTACGAGAGCGTCTTCTCGCTCTGGGGGGCGATCATGGGCGGCGTCAATCTGCTCATGCATGGCGCGGGCTGGATGGAGGGGGGCTTGCAAGCCTCGTTCGAGAAGATGGCGCTCGACGCCGATCTTCTGGCGATGGTCGCCGAGTTCCTCAAGCCGATGCGGGTGGACGAATCGGAGCTGGCGCTGGAGGCGATGCGCGAGGTCGGCCCCGGCGGACACTTCTTCGGCGCCGCGCATACCCAGGCGCGCTATCGCACCGCCTTTTTTTCCCCGATGATCTCCGACTGGCGCAACTACGAGACCTGGCGCGAAGCCGGGTACCCGACCGCGCTCGACGCGGCCGAGCGCATCGTCGTCGGGCGCTTGCGCGATTTCGTCGCCCCAGAGCTCGAGCCCGAACGGCTCGAGGCGCTTGGCGCCTTCGTCGCCCGCCGGAAGGCGGAAGGCGGCGCCCCGACCGACTTTTGAAGCCCGCCGTCCAGACGCCAGGCGGGGCCAAGGTCGGCGCGGCCCTGCATGTCGCGGTCGCCGCGATGTTCTTCGCGCTCGGCGTCGGCATGGGCCTGTGGGCCGGCGCCTCCGGCGCGATCCTCGTCCACGCCGGCATCGACCCGGCGACCTTCGGCGTCCTCCTGACCGTCTATATTGGCGCCTACCTCGTCGCCATGTCGGCGGGCGGAACGTTGGCGCAGCGCTTCGGCATCACGCAGGCGCTCTCCGTTTCGGCGATCGTCTATGGGGCCACGCTCTGCGCGCTGCTCGACGCCTCGAGCAAGACCTGGGTCGCGATTGCGCTCGTCATCTCGGGGTTTGGCGGCGTGGTCGACGTCCTCATGAACGCCGAGGGCGCGCGGATCGAGCGCCGGCTTGGCCGCCCGATCATGGCGCGGCTTCATGCCGCCGCATCGGCCGGCATCGCGCTCGGCGCAATCCTCGGCAGTGTGATTTTCGCGGGCCCCGCGCCGTGGGCGGCCGGCGTCCTCGCCGCACTCACGCTCGCCGGCGCCGGCGTCGCTTACCATCGCGCGGCGCGGAGCGACCCTCCGCCGCCTTCGCCGGCCGGAACAAACAGACGGAGCGGATTGTCCTTCGCGCCGGCGCTGATCGGGCTTGGGATCGTCGTTGGCGCCTCGACCGCCGCGGAACTCGCGGCCCAGCTGTGGTCGACGCTTTTCCTGCGCGAGCAGGCGCCGCGGCTGGCCGCCATTTCCGGCCTCGGCGCGGCGTTCTTCGCCGCCTGCCAGGCCGTGCTGCGCGTCAACGTCGACGCCATTCGCCTCCGCGTCAGCGACCTTCGCATCATCATGGCCTCGTTCGCGATCGCGGCCTTAGGGTTCGCCCTGGTCAGCGCGCATGCCGGCTTCGCGGCGAGCGTCGCGGGTTTCGCCCTGATCGGGGTCGGCACCGGCCCTATCGTCCCATGCGGCTTTGCGCTCGCCGCGCGCCAGTCGGCCGCTGGCCCTGCGGTCGGGCTCGCCTCCGCCTCGCTGTTCAGCGCGGTGACCCGCCTGCCCGCTCCGATGGCCACCGGGGCGATCGCGCAGGCTTTCTCGCTGCCGGTCGCGTTCGGCGCCTTCGCGCTGGCCCTGGCCGCAACTGCCGCCGCGGTCGCCGGCGCCGCCTCCGTGAGGGCGCGGCGCGAGGCGTGAAGCTCGAGACATGAGGCCGAGCATTGACTTGGCGCGGCCACAATTGCAGGGAACAGCGCGCGGCTGGTGATTGCGGACGCTGGCAGTCAACGCGAGGGAACACGTGCCCAAAATCATGCCGGTGATCATGTGCGGCGGGTCGGGGACCCGGGTGTGGCCGGAATCGCGGGAAAGCCTGCCCAAGCAATTCATTCCCCTGATCGGCCAGCGTTCGACCTTTCAATCGATCGTGAGCCTGGTCAGCGATCCCGAGGTGTTCGACAGGCCGGTGGTGATCACCAATTTCGCCTATCGCTTTCGGGTGAGCGAGCAGTTGCGGGAGATCGGCGCGGAGGCTGCGATCCTGCTTGAGCCTGACCGGCGCGACAGCGCCGCCGCAGTCGGCGCCGCGGCCGCCTGGGCTCACGCCCGCGATGCGGCGACGGTCGTCGCCATGCTCGCCGCCGACCACGTGTTCGAGGACGGAAAGGCGTTCGCCAGGCTTTGCGCTCAAGCCGGCGCGGCGGCGGCGGCCGGCGAAATCGTCGCCTTCGGCGTCACCCCCGACTATCCAGCGACCGGCTACGGCTATATTCACCCCGGCCCCCCGCTCGCGCGCGACCCACGCTTGCGCCGAATCGAGCGTTTCGTGGAGAAGCCCGACGAAACCCGCGCGCGCGCCTTCATCGATGAGGGCTACCTCTGGAACTCGGGCAATTTCGTCTTTCGCGCCGACGTCATGCTGGAGGAGCTCGAGCGTTTCGAGCCTCAGATCGCGAGCGCGACCCGGGCGGCGGTCAACGCTGCGAGGAAGGACCTCGACTTCATCGTCCTCGATCACGAGTCCTTCGCGAAGGCGCCCAAAATCTCGATCGACTATGCGGTAATGGAGCGAACCGACAAGGCCGTGGTCCTGACCGCCGACGTCGGCTGGTCGGACGTCGGCGAGTGGTCGGCGGTCTGGCGGTTGAGCCCGCGCGACGCCAACGGCAACAGCCTGCGCGGGCGGGTCGTGGCTCTCGATTCCTCGAATGTGCTGGCGCGTTCGGAAGAGCAATTGCTCGCGGTCATCGGGCTGAAGGACGTGGTCGTGGTCGCCACCGGCGACGCCGTCCTGGTCGCCGACCGCTCGCAGACCGACAAGGTCAAGAAGCTGGTCGAGCGCCTGAAGGCCGAGGGCCAGCCTGAGGCGACCGAGCATCGGCGCAACTACCGGCCATGGGGCTATTATCAAAGCGTCGACCGAGGCTCGCGCTATCAGGTCAAGCGGATCGTGGTGCGCCCCGGCGGCCGTCTTTCCTTGCAGAAGCACCATCACCGCGCGGAGCACTGGGTGGTGGTGCGCGGCGCGGCCGAGGTGACGCTCGACGGCAAGGTCCAGACGGTCCACGAGAACGAATCGGTCTACCTGCCGATCGGCTCGACCCATCGCCTCGCCAATCCCGGCAAGATCGACCTCGAATTGATCGAGGTTCAGACCGGCAGCTATTTCGGCGAGGACGACATCGTTCGAATCGAGGATGTCTACAACCGGAGTTAAGGCGATGGCGGCGCCATGTGCGGCGCCGCCATTGACGAATCAGGCCTTTTCCCGCGAAGCGAGACGGGCGATTTCGGGGATGTCGATGCGGTCGATGCCGATATCGTGCAGTTCCCGATCGCTATAGGCCGAAAGCTCCTGCATCACGGTCCAGTAGACCCGCCGCGTGCGCAGGAAGCGGGTGAGAGAGAACATCTTCATGGGGTCGGTCTCCACTTGGTTGACCGCCCTCCTGACTGCGGCCTCGATCGCTCGAAGCCGATTGGACCGCCCTTTCCCCTAGACGTTGGCGACGTAGAATGTTGCGCTGCAAAAGTCAATGATGCGGTGCGAAATTTCATGTGAAAACCGCATGACATTTGGATGTCATAATGGTGGCGATCACCAGATTCGGCACTAAGATGCAACAAAATTAACTATAATCAAGTCGCGTTCTCCCAAAGATATGCGATTTACGCATATCTGGTCCACGCCCGCGCCGCGACCGGACATGGGCCGCGTCATCCGCCCGACGGAGCGTTTGACACCGGCCGCCCTCTTCTTTAGGAGAGCCTCGTCAGGCGCGCTCTCGGCTTAATGGGAGCGCGTTTGTCGTTTGACGTGACCCGCGGCCTTGAACCTTGCTCGGTCTTGAGGCCTGTCGGCGCCTGATTTCAGGCGCGGAGGAGGGCGCGTTCCTCGTTGAACTCGAATGAGAGGAATCGCGATGACGAAGCGCGCGGAAGCGAAGTACAAGATCGATCGCCGGATGGGCGAGAACATCTGGGGCCGCCCCAAGAGCCCCTTCAACAAGCGTGAATATGGGCCCGGCCAGCACGGCCAGCGCCGCAAGGGCAAGGCGACCGACTTCGGCACCCAGCTCAAGGCCAAGCAGAAGGTCAAGGGCTATTACGGCAACATTTCCGAGCGCCAGTTCCACAAATATTATGTCGAGGCGCTCCGCCTCAAGGGGGACTCGAGCGCCAATCTGATCGGCCTGCTCGAGCGTCGGCTCGACGCGGTCGTCTACCGCGCCAAATTCGTACCGACCGTGTTCGCCGCCCGCCAGTTTGTCAACCACGGCCACATCAGGGTCAACGGGAAGCGGGTCAACATCGCCTCCTATCAGGTCAAGGTCGGAGACGTGGTCGAGATCAAGGAAGCCTCGCGGCAATTGCCGCTGGTGCTCGAAGCGGCCGCGCTCGCCGAGCGGGACGTGCCCGACTATGTCGAGGCCGATCACGCCAAGGGCACAGCCAAGCTCACCCGCGTTCCGGGCCTGTCCGAAGTGCCCTATCCGACGCACATGGAGCCGAACCTGGTCATCGAGTTCTACTCGCGCTGACCGGCGCGACAGGCCCGCGACGCGGGCCTCACGCGCTTCGAGCCGCCGCAAAGCCCCCAAACGCGGCGGCGGAACGTAATCCCCTCATCGCGGCGATTGACCGTCGAGGCGCGCGCCTGACGGGCGCCTCTTCTGGATCCCATGCCGATGGCTCGCTCCGGAACCGCGGGCCTCGGCGTCGGCCTCTATCTTCTCGGCGTCGCGCTCTTCGCGCTGAACGACGCGCTGGGCAAATGGCTGGTCGCCGATTATGGCGTCGGTCAACTGATGATGCTGCGCTCGATCGGCGCGGTCATCGTGCTGGCGCCGATGATTCTCAAGCTCCGCGTGAGCCTCATCGACAGCGCCCATGCGCCGCTCCAGGTTCTGCGCGTGCTGTGCGCCGCCGCCGACACGTTCTCCTTCTACTACGCGACGCGCAGCCTTCCGCTCGCCGACGTGATGACCTTCTATATGGCGACGCCGCTGATCGTCACCGCGCTTTCGGCGCCGCTGCTCGGCGAGAAGGTCGAACGCTTCCGCTGGATCGCCGTCACGATCGGCTTCGTCGGCGTCCTCATCGCGCTCAGGCCCTCGCCCCAGATGTTTTCGTTTGCGGCGCCGCTCGCCCTCATCGGCGCGGTCATGTTCGCGCTCAATCAGACCATCACCCGCAAGCTTAAGGACGTCCACTGGATGCCGCTCGTCCTGTGGCAATTCGTCGGCGGGGGCCTGATCGGAGCGGCGACGGTCCCGTTCGCCTGGACGGCCCCGAGCGCCTTCGATCTTGGCCTCATGGCCCTGGTCGGCGTGGTGTCGATGGTCTGTTTCATCTTCATCGTCCGGGCGCTTTCGCTCGCCCGCCCCGCGGTGCTGGCGCCGCTGCAATATTCGGCGATCCTGTGGGCGGCGATTCTGGGCTGGCTCGTCTGGCGCGACGCGCCGACTTGGCCGATCCTCCTCGGCAACGCGATCATCATCGGCAGCGGGCTCTACGTGGCGGCGAAGGGGCGCATGGGCCCTCCCGAGGACGCCATTCCCTAAGGTTAATTGCCCGTTAGCCTTCCCCTGCCAGAAGACGGTTGAGGCGAATCACGGGGACTTTCGAATGGGAGCAGCGAACGTCGCTCCGACCGTGGGCAGCATTCTGCTTGCGCTGCTGCTCTGCGGGCTTCTGGGGGTCCTGGGGCAGGGGATTCGCGCCATCGTCGGCCTCAAGAACGCCGGCGCGCTCGCTTCGACCACGCCGAGCGAGCAGGCTGAGTTCAGCCTCGCCTATCTCGTCCTCAGCCTGATGATCGGCTTCATCGCCGGCGTGCTCGCGGGCATCGCGCTCAACCTGCAGAACATCGTCGCCATCACCCCGGACAACTGGAAGCTGCTCCTGGGCATCGCCGCGTCCGGCTATGTGGGCGCCGACTTCATCGAGAATACGATGTCGGTCGTGATCCCGGGAACGAGGCGGGCGCCCGCGCGGCCTGCGCCTGCGCCCGCTCGTCCGCCGCCGTCCCCGCCGCCTGCTCCGGATCCACAGCCGGCGTCGCCGCCCGCCGCCCCTGACGGCGCAGCGGCGCTGACTCAGGCCATGCGAATCGTCTGCCCGCAGGCGAACGCGGCGCGCTGGGTCCCGGCTGTCCTCTCGGCCTTTGCCAAATTCGGCCTTTCCGATGACCGGCGGCGCGCAGCGGCGATGGGTCAGTTTCTGGTCGAGGCAGGCTCGGCGCTGAATGAGACCGTCGAGGACCTCCACTATTCCGCCGACCGCGCCTGTCAGGTTTTCCCAAGCCGGTTTTCAACCCCGCAGGCGGCCGAGCCCTATTGCCTCGATCAGCAGCGCTTCGCCGACTATGTCTACGCCGGCGTCAACGGCAACGGCGACGCGGCGAGCGGCGACGGCTACCGCTTCCGCGGCCGCGGCCTCATCCAGCTCACCGGGCGCAACGAATATGCGGCGTTCGGCCGGGCGATCGGCAAGACGCCGGAGGAGGCGGCCGAGTTTTGCGAGACGCCGGACGGCGCGGCCTCTTCCGGATGCTGGTATCTGGCGGCCAACGGCTGCCTGCCGCTCGCCGATGCGTGGGACATCGACGCGATCACCCGCCGGGTCAACGGCGAGGCCATGGAGGCTGCCGGCGCGCGGCGCCAATATTCGGACGAGATGTTGAGCCGCCTGCGCGAATACGCGGCTGCGGCGGCGGCCGCGTAGCGTCCGCAGCGCCTCCGGGAGCCCGGAGCGCCCGTCAGGCCGCCCGGGTAAAGAAGGATTTCCGCGAGGACGATTGCGTCTCGTAGATCGAACCCTGCCGCGCCGGAGGGGGCAGCGGCATCCGCACCGGGACGTCGGTAAGGCGCGGGGTCACAGTCGAAGCCCCGGTCAGCAGGCGGCTGTTGAATTCGTCGAAATCTTTCACCCCCATCAATGGCCAGGCGTCGCTCGCGGCGACCTCGTAGAGAATGAGATTGCGAGGCCGATCCGACGTATTCAGCGCCGAGCCGTGCAGCGCCCGCACGTGGTGGAACGACATGCTACCGGCAGGGCCGACACAGGGAACCGCACGGGCGATCTCATCCCGGATCAGATCGGGGTCGATCAGCCCGATGAACCGGCCGTCGTCCCCGTGATGGCTCCATACCGGTCCGCGATGCGTCCCCGGCGTGACCAGCATTGGACCATTGGCGAGGTCCGTGTCGTCAAGCAGCACGCCGATCGCCAGAATGTCGTCGTTGGTATGCGGGTAGAAGGCCCAGTCCTGGTGCCATTCGACCGGCGAACCGTACTGCGCCGACTTCATGTTCAGCTTGGAGCCGTGCAGACGCAGATTGGGGCCGATCAGCTTCGTCAGGATGTCGAGCACCGGCCGGCTGCGGACCAATGCGTCGAACGCGGAGTGAACCTTGTGCGGCGCCTTGATTCGACGGACCCGCGGCGCCTCAGGCGCATGACCGGGCTCGAGGTCGTAGACGTCGGTATGCTCGGTGACCGCCGCCGCGCCCGCGACAAGCTCGGCGACCACGCCGCGCAAATGCGCCAGAGCGTCCGCACCAAGCACGTTCCGCGCCACGATCACGCCATCGCGATGGTAGGCGCGGACCTCGTCGTCCGAGATCATTCCGACCTTCCCTTTTGGTGAGTCTTGCCCCTTTGGCGAATCTTGGCCCTCAACCTCGCCTCACGCGCCGTCGCGGGTCGCGGGCCAGGCGCCCGAGAACGTCTTGCCCTTGGTGTCCTCGGCCTCCACCCGGAATTCCTTGGCGCCGTTGGGCTTGAAGGTGAAGCGGAAGTTCGGGTCCTCGGAGATGGAGATGCCGGCGGCCATCGAGAAGACGAGATCCGGCCCCTGATAGACGGCGAGCTTGTCGATATAGCGCGCCGGCGTATAGAGCCGGGTCACCTGATCCATCTGAAGGCCGGAATTGTTGGGGTGGCGGATCATGAGGAGCGCCTCGTTCGGCGCCTCGGGAGTGGGCGGCAGGATACGGAACTTCATCTGGCCGAGCGTCGCCATGGCGTCGTCCATGCTCTTGACCATCGGCGCCGAGCAGCCGCCCGCGGCCTTGACGAAGCGGGTCGCCATGTGGAGCGAGCCGTCGCTGAGCTCCGCCACGACGCGGACATTGGTGTAGGAATTGACCCTGACCCGGGTCGAGATGCGCGTTGAGGCCGCCTTCCCGCCGAGCGTGAAAACGGCCGCGAGCGGGACGGGATTCTGATCGATGACGAGCGTCAGCTTGACGACCCGGCGCGGATCG
>DATGHB010000545.1:0-7885 GCA_035308265.1 Roseiarcus sp. | reverse complement strand
TGAGGCCGAACCCGATTTGCAAAAGCAGCGGCAGCAGGAACGGCAGCGCGCCGATGCCGATCCGGAAGAGGAGCCCGCCGGCCACGCCTGCGAAGAAGGTCGGAATCCTGAGCAGCTTGAGATCGAGGATCGCGTCCTCGTGGTCGCGGGCGTGCCGGACGTAGAGCGCAAGCGATCCCGCGCCGATCCCGACCATCGCCGCGATGAGCCAGAAGGGCGCGATTCCGCGGCCCGTGACGCTCATCCCCGAGATCAGGCTGAGAAGCCCGATCCCCGAGAGCGCGAATCCCCGGAAGTCGAAGCGCGGCACCGCCTCCTCGCGCAAATTGTGGATGAATTTGAGCGACAGAGCCACGCCGAGAACGCCTATCGGCACATTGATCCAGAAGATCCACCGCCAATGGAAATAGGTGGTGATGAAGCCGCCGAGCGGCGGCCCCGCGAGCGGACCCATCAGCGCCGGCACGGTGAGATAGGCCATCGCGCTCACGAGATCGCTCTTGGCGATGGAGCGCAGCAGCACGAGGCGCCCGACCGGCACCATCATTGCGCCGCCCAGCCCCTGGAACACCCGCGCGCCGATCAGGGTCGGGAGCGAGTTCGAAGCCCCGCACAGGATCGAGCCGAGGGTGAAGACGATGATGGCGCTGCAGAAAACGGTCCGCGCGCCGAACCGGTCGGCGATCCAGCCCGAGGCCGGAATGAACACCGCCAGCGTCAGCAGGTAGGAGGTCAGCGCGAGCTTGAGGACGATCGGATCCTGATGGAGGTCGCTCGCGATCGCCGGCAGCGAAGTCGAGATGACTGTGCCGTCCATGTTCTCCATGAACAGGGCGGTGGCGATGATGAGGGCGGTGATGACGGCGGAGCGCATGGACGAATCTCAGGCGCCTTTTGGCGCGGGCGCGCCCCGGCCGCAAGCCAAAGACCGGATGGCGGCGGTCACAATGGCTTGAGCGGCCCTTCCCCCAGCGCCCGCGCCGGCGCGGAGCGGGAGGGCGGGACGCCGGGCGCCCGGCCTTAACGCCCAAGCATGCGGTCGACGCCGTTCAGCGCCTCCTCGCAACCGGCCTCGTCGCCCTCATCGTCGGCGTGGCGCGCTTGGTCCATGGCCTCGGTGACCGCCTGGAGCTGGTCGGCGGTCAGGTCGCCCGCCTGGCGTTCGGCGCTGGCGATCGAGCCCGGCGTCGGCTGGCGATGCATGGTCGCAAACGCCGATTCGGCCGCCGGCCGCCCCTCAGCGGCGGCGGAGCCCAGGAGCTTGGCGACGTCAAGGTCGGTCTCGTAGATCCGGTCCGTGCAGGGTCCGGCATGAGCTGGCGCCGCGCTGAGAATGAACGTGAGCCCGGCGATCGCGGTCGCGCGTCGAGCGATCATTGTGATCCCCCTTGGAAGCGAGCGGCGCGGGAACCACGCCGGCGTTGCTCAACAACGCCATATAACGCCTTAGCCGGTCAATCGGACGATGGAAGTCGAGACAAATTGTCCGTGAGGCTGGGCCCTCGGCAAGGGCAATGTCTGCGTCACGGGCGTCCGTAAACCCCCTTGAAAGCGCCGGGACCGGCGTGCACATTATCGTGGCTTCCTCGACAAGCGCCGGCAGAGGGCAGGCATGAGCAAACTCGCCACCAAAATCGCGCCAAAAACGGAAACTCGGGTTCAGCGTCCTCGCCTGCACAAGGTCATCCTGTTCAACGACGACTATACGCCGCGCGAGTTCGTGGTCGAGGTGCTGAAGGGTGTGTTTCGCCTCAACGAAACCCAGGCGCTCAACGTGATGATGACCGCGCATCGCAAGGGCGTCTGCGTGGTCGTGGTGCTGGCGCAGGACGTCGCCGAGACGAAGGCCGCGCGGGCCACCGAAGCGGGCGCGGCGAAGGGCTATCCGCTCCGCTTCGGAACCGAGCCCGAGGAATAGCGCACGTTTTCGGCAGCCTCGCAATCGAACCGAATCTTCAAACCTCCGGCTTCAAGCATGAGCGCTGCGAATCCACCGCCTCTGAGGACACGCAAGCTCGGCCGCACGAACGTCAGCGTGACCGAGCTTGGCCTTGGAACCGCGCCGCTGGGCGAGCTTTTCGAGAAGGTCGATGACGGCGAGGCCCTGCGTCTGATCGAGGCCGCGTGGGACGGGGGCGTCCGCTATTTCGACACCTCGCCCTGGTACGGACGCGGGCTTGCCGAGCACACGCTCGGGCGCGCGCTCTATCGCAGAGCCCGCGCCGACTTCGTCATCTCGACCAAGATCGGCCGCGTCCTGCGCCGGCCGTTCGGACCCAACGCAATCAAGGACCAGTGGCTGGGCGGCCTCCAGTTCCAGACCGTGTTCGACTACGGCTACGGCGGCGTGATGCGCTCCTTCGAGGACAGTCTGCAGCGTCTCGGGATCAACCGCGTCGACGTTCTCCTGATCCACGACCTCGATCCCTGGGACCACAATCCCGCCGCGCTCAACGCCTATTTCACTGAGCTCAAGACGAGCGGATGGAGAGCGCTGGCGGAGTTGCGCGAGGCTGGCGTAATCGGCGGAATCGGCGCGGGCTTCAATTCGCTTGGCTCGATCCCGCGCTTCCTCGACTTGTTCGACATCGATTTCTTCCTGCTCGCGATGCGCTACACGCTGCTTGAGCAGGAGGTCCTCGAATCCGAATTTCCGCTCTGCGCCGAGCGCGGCGTCGGCATCGTTATTGGCGGGGGTTACAATTCTGGGATTCTGGCCACCGGCGCCGTTCCCGGCGCGATGTACAATTATGCGCCCGCCGGCCCCGAAATCCTTGAGCGGGTGAAAAAGATCGAGGCCGTCTGCGCGCGCTTTTCTGTTCCGCTGCCCGCGGCGGCGCTTCAGTTCCCGCTCGGCCATCCGATCGTCGCCTCGATCATCCCCGGCGCGATTTCGCGCGCTCAAGTCGAGAAGAACGTGGCGGCGTTCCGTCATCCGATCCCTTCGGACTTCTGGGCCGAGCTCAAGCACGAGAAGCTCATCCGCGCCGACGCGCCGACGCCGGCGTGAGACCCCCGATCGACTGAGGGCCGCCGAATGCTTCAATGCGCGCCGGATAACGATGCAACGCCACGGCTCGGCTGCCTCTGCCACACGCCGGCCTTTGCGCGGCTCAATGCGCATCTTCAGCGGAAATTCTCGCTTGCCTCGCCTGCCGGGACGCCTCGCGCGTTTGCCGCCGGAGCGGGGAGCACGTCCGCCCGCTCGGGCGCGGCGCCGGGGCGCATCGCGTTCACCAACGCGCTTCTGTTCGACGGCACGTCGGACGCGCTCCTGCGGGGCTTACGAGTGGTGGTCGACGGCAGGACGATCGTTGCGGTCGAGCCGGCGCAATCGCCGCTCGACGGCGACGCCCGCACCGTCGACTGCGGCGGCCGGGTCCTGATGCCGGGCCTGATCGACGCCCACTGGCACGCGATGATGGCGTCCGTGCCGCTCAATGTCCTTCTGACCGCGGACGTCGGCTACATCAATCTCGTCGCGGCGGAGGAAGCGAGACGGACGCTGCTGCGCGGCTTCACCAGCGTTCGCGACATGGCCGGGCCGGCCTTCAGCCTGAAGCGCGCGATCGACGGCGGCATCGTGGAGGGCCCCCGCATCTGGCCGTCGGGCGCGATGATTTCACAGACCGGCGGCCACGGCGACTTTCGCTTTCCTTATGAAGTTCCCGCGTCCCCCGATGCGCCCTTGAGCCGGGTCGAGGCGATCGGCGGCGGGGCGATCGCCGATGGCGCCGACCGCGTGCTGAGCCGCGCCCGCGAGCAGCTGATGCTCGGCGCAAGCCAGCTCAAGCTCGCCGCCGGCGGCGGGGTGTCCTCGCACTACGATCCCATCGACGTCAGCCAGTATACGGAAGCCGAATTCCGCGCCGCGGTCGACGCAGCCGAGAACTGGGGCACCTATGTCGCCGTGCACGCCTATACGCCGCGCGCCATTCAGACCGCGATCCGGGCCGGCGTCCGGTGCATCGAGCACGGGCATCTCATGGACGAGGCGACCGCGGAGCTGATCGCCGAGAAGGGGATATGGCTCTCGACCCAGCCGTTTCTCAACAACGACTTCTCCAATCCGCAACCGACCCCGGAAGCGGAGGCGAAGGCGCAGCAGGTGTTTGCGGGAACGGACGCGGCCTATAATTTCGCCAAGGCGTTCAACCTCAGAACCGCCTGGGGCACCGACATCATTTTCGATGCGAAGATGACGCCGCATCAGGGCGCGATCCTGGCGACGCTCGCGCGATGGTATCGCCCGCTCGAAATCCTCAAGATGGCGACTGCGACAAACGCGGAACTCCTGGCGATGTCCGGGCCGCGCAACCCCTATCCAGGCAAGCTCGGGGTGATCGAAAAGGACGCGCTCGCCGACCTCATCCTGGTCGACGGCGACCCGGTCGAGAATCTGAAACTCATCGCCGATCCGGACAGGAATTTCCTGCTCATCATGAAGGACGGGCGGATCGTCAAGGATGCGCTGCGCCCGCAATAAGCGGGTCAGGCGCGCGCCGCGATCACATGCGCCTGGATTTTGCCGGAGACCGCGCCCTTTCCGAACGCCGCCGCGATCGCCTCCATGGCGCGAGCGGTCGCCTCCTTGAGGCGCGTAGGATCCCGCGCCTCGATCTCACCGCGCAATGGCGTGCCCTCGCAATAGGCGAGCGCCGCCTGGCGCGCGCTCGGGGCGGCGCTCCTTTCCTGCAGGGTCACGCATGCGATGTCCGAGAAGCCAGCCGCCCGCACATCGCGCTCGATCTTATTGAGGTCGTGATAGCCGTGCGGCGTTCGGGCGAGGAAGCGGGGCGGGTCGGCCGGAAACATGGCCCCGACGACCTCCGTCACCACAGCGGCGAACTCGTTTTCCTCGATGCGGTCCCAGACATTGAACAGGAACCTGCCGCCCGGTTTGAGGACGCGGCGCGCCTCCCGATAACCGGCGACCCGGTCGGGAAAGAACATCGCGCCGAACTGGCACAGAACGCTATCGAAGGTCTTGTCCTCGAACGGAAGATTGAGCGCGTCCGCCCGTCGCCAGACGATGCGGCCGTCGGGGCCCTGCCGGCTTGCCGCCCGGTCGAGCATCGGCTGGTTCAAATCACTCGCGACATAGTGGGCATTGGGCGCAAGGAGGGGCGCGAGCGCGCGCGTCACGACTCCGGTGCCGGCTGCGGTTTCGAGGACGCGCTCCGGACTGGTCTCCGCCGCCCGGCGCGCAAGATCGGCCGCGTAGGGCTCGAACAACAGCGGCACGATATAGGAATCGTACATCTCCGGAATTGATCCGGCGAAGGTCTTGTCTGTCTCGCGCATCAAAAGCTTCCCACGGCGGGACCATAGCGCGCGGAGCTCGCGCCGCTCAATCCGCCGTCCCGGCCCCTTCGCCGTCCGCCGGTCCGCCGCCCGCCGCCTGCGCATGGGCGATGGCGGAGGCGATCGTCGACATGGCCGGCGCGCCGCCGAGTTGCATCGATTCGACCGCCGTCGAGGGCACGATGACGATGGTCGCGTTGCTGCGCTTCAGGCCCTCGTAGAGCATGTTCATCGCCCGCAAGTGGAACGCGATCGGATTGTCGGCGTACATCTTGGCCGCGGCGTTGAACGAATCCGCGACCTGCCGCTCCGAATCGCCCAGGATCACCCGCGCCTGCCGCTCGCGCTCGGCCTGGGCCTGCATCGACATAGCGTCCTGTAGGGCGGCGGGGATGCGCACGTCCTTGAGCTCGACCGAGATGACGTCGATCCCCCAGGGCTTGGCGCGCGCGTCGATGATGCGCTGCAATTCGACGCTGAGCTTCTCGCGGCCTTCCAGCATGTCGGCCAGCATGGTCTTGCCGATCACGTCGCGCAAAGCCGTCTGCGCCGCCCAATTGATCGCCGCGCCATAGTCGGCGACATCGAGCGCCGCCATTTTCGGATCGACCACCTTCCAGAACAGCACCGCATCGACGTCGACCGGCACCGTGTCGCGGGTCATCGTCTGTTCCGCCCTGAAGGTTGAGGTGATGACGCGGGTGTCGATCCGATAAGGGACGGTCTCGATGATCGGCACGATGAAGAACAGACCCGGGCCTTCGAGGCTGCGGAACTTGCCGAGCCTCAGCACCACCACCCGCTCCCACTGGTCGGCCACCTTGACCGCGTTGGCGACGATCGAGGCGACGATGAAGCCCAAAACTGCGATCGTGACGCTTGCGGCGTAGCTCTCCAGGCTCATGTTTGCGTACGCAAGCCCCAGGCCAGCGACAAAGATGACAATGAAGATCAGTCCCGGCAGCGGATTCGGGTTTCGCATGGAGTTAAACTCCGATTCGACGCCGGCGCCCGCCGCGCGCCTTTGCCGTTCATGTGGGGGCGCTTTCGGTCCGCCGCCAGAGACTGTCGGGCGCCTGAGCGTGGCGATTCGGACCCGCCGGCCCGCGCCGCGGGGCCAAAAAAGTGATCGTACGGAGCGTCAATCGGGGTTGCGTAAGCTTCACATCTGATTAACAATCGGTAAAAATGGGCTCGAGGCGGGCGCGGATTGAGGGCGCTGCGATGATTCGCCTTTGCTTGACGGTTGCATGCCTTGCGAGCGCCGTCGCCTGGACGCAGGCGTCGGCCCAGGATCTTTCGTTGAAACCCGCTCGGTCGCACACCGCGAGGGCGAACCGCCACTCCGCCGCATCGAGGACGGCAAGCCTCGACGCTACAAGCCTCAACGAAGTTCGCTTCTCGAACCCTTACGCTCCACCTGAAGGCGCGACGGCCGGGAGAAGCGAGTTGGCGAGCGGAAACGGGTTTCCCGTTTTTGCCTACCCGACGCCTTTGGAGCCGAAACCGGGCCTCGGGCTGACCGCGGGCAACGACGGGCTCGGCCATTACACCGGCGGTCTTAAATGGGGCTTCTAAGACGCTGAGCGGCGAGACCCGGCGCGGCCAGCGCGGTCCGCGGTAAGGATACCCTTCCCTCGGCAGGCTATCGACGGCCCGTCCCTTCTCACCGTTCCACGGGGAGAAGGCTAGGATGAGGGGCCTGGCGATCGGCGGCCGACTTCCGCCCCGCCCTTCACCCCAACCCTCTCCCCGCGAAGCGGGGCGAGGGGGGGCGGCCTCCGGGGAATCGGTTCGACGGAGCCTCTCGTTTTCGGCCGATTGACTTTCCTTGATCCCTTCCGATAGTCGCGGGCTTGCGTCGAGCCGGGCCGCCCGTCTGGCGCGTTGTCGCTGCGGAAGGTCGTTTGAGAGCGCAGGGCCGGGCGATGGAGGCCGAAACGCAGTCGAGCGCGGTCGGCGCCGGGCTTGTTCGTTCGCTTGCGGTTTGGGGACCGGGCCTCCTGGTCATGCTGGCCGACACCGACGCCGGCAATGTCGTGACCGCCGCCCAGGCCGGCGCCGAGTGGGGCTACCGCCTGCTGCCGCTCGTGCTCCTGCTCATTCCGATGCTCGCCATGGTCCAGGAATTGACCGTGCGGCTCGGCCTTGCGACCGGCCTCGGCCATGGCGAATTGATCCGGGCTCGATTCGGCCCGGGCTGGGCATGGCTTTCAACTCTTGGACTGGCGGGCGCCGTCATCGGGTCGCTGATCACCGAGTTCACCGGCGTCGCCGGAGTGGGCGAGCTGTTCGGCCTCTCGCGCTCTTTCACGCTGCCGCTCGCCGCAGCGGCGCTGCTCATCATCGTCGCCAGCGGGTCCTACAAGCGGGTCGAGCGGACCGCGCTCATCATCGGCCTCTTCCAGCTCGCGTTCTTCATCGTCGCCTGGGCCGCGCATCCTGGCCTTAAGGCGCTGGCGCGGGACGCGATCGACCTGCCCCTCCGCAACCGCGATTTTCTGTTCATGGCCGCGGCTGTGATCGGCGCGACCTTCAACCCGTGTATGATCTTCTACCAGCAATCGGCTACGGTCGACAA
>DATGHB010000544.1:0-7282 GCA_035308265.1 Roseiarcus sp. | reverse complement strand
GCGGCGGCTGGTCGGCGCCGCCTGAACCGCGCGCCAGGCGCGGCTTTGCGCCCTATCTCGCGGACTAGTAAGGTCTACGGCTCTATCGAATCGCGGCAGCTCAGGATTCCCTTGATTTCGCGAAGCCTTTGCGAAAATCCGGGTTCCGCCTTTTTTCGCGAGCCACGCTCCAAGCCTGGAGGGAAAAGGGAGAGGAGACGATGAGCGACCAGGCGGTCGGGCCGACCAATTGCGCGGCGTGCGCTTTCTGGCGCAAGCTCAGGGAGCACGAAGGCTTGTGTGCGCGCCACGCGCCGGAAGCGTCGGTCCACCGCGATGAAGCCGCCCATTGGCCTCAGACGCACAGCTATGAGGGGTGCGGCGAAGGCGTCGCGGCCGAGGCGATGTCGATCGGTTCGCACTGTGCGGATTGCGTCTTTTGGCGCCGTCCGGAGCACGGACTCCATCCGGTCGATCGCGGCGACATGCCCATGGCCTGGTGGGCCACGGCTGGAATGTGCACGCGTCACGCCCCTCGCCCCATCCACGAGCCGGGCCCGCGATCGTTCTGGCGCGCCACGCGAGACACCGACTTTTGCGCCGAGGGTTTGCCGCGCAGTCCAAGCGAGCTGTCGTCGGCGAGACCCTAGGCCATCGACGGCGGCCGGCGCGATCGTGGGTCTCGCGACGGCTGGCGGCATTCGAATCCGCGGCTACAATGGGCGCCCGTCCGCAATGTCTCCCTTGGGACCGATTGATCAGGCCGCCTGCCTTCGCCATTGCGTTCGCCGCTTCCGTTTCGCTCTTGCCGTGCGACGCGGCGGCGGCGGACCTGCCAACGCAGCAGCCTGCGTCCGCTGAGCCCGCGGCGCCGGGGCGGGCCGCGTGTTTCGCGAGCCTCTACAGCTTTTTGACCAGCGGTCCCGACGATTGCCCGCTCGCCTGGCGCGGAATCACCCTCTACGGGCGGTTCGACTATGGGGCAGGCTACGAGTCGCACGGCGTTCCATTCAACGGCAACTATCCCAACGGCGTCGAAACGCTGATCTCCAGGAACAGCAATGGATCACGCTACACGATCGTGCCGAACGGGCTCGGACAGTCCCATCTCGGCGTCAAAGGCGTCGAGCCCATCGCGTCGGGCTGGTCGCTCATCTTCAAGTTGGAGAACGGCTTTGATCCCTTTACGCTGCAGCGGGCGAACGGGCCAAAGTCGCTGGTTGAAAACAACACCATCCCGCTCGGCGCGCAAACCGCAAACGGCGATTCCAGCCGCGCCGGGCAATTGTTCAATACCGAGGCGTATGCCGGGTTCAGCCATCCGGTTTATGGCGAATTGACCGGCGGGCGGCAGAATTCCCTCGTCACCGATGGGCTGGGTCGTTTCGACCCGATGGGCGCGGCGCCCAACTTTTCCGTGATCGGCGTTTCCAACACGGCTGGGGGCGGCGGCGACACCCAGACCGCCCGCTTCAACACCGCGCTCAAATATCGCATCGGCGTCGGGCCCTTCCATTTTGCCACACTTTACCAGTTCGGCGGCTTCGATCAGGGCAACGGCTCGAACGGGGCGTTTGCGCTCGGGATGACCGGGGACTTCGGCCCGTTCTCGTTCGGCATGGAAGGGCAGAAGATCAAGGACGCCGTCGCGCTGTCCAATTTTGCTCAGTTTCCGCTTCCAGATGGCGTGCCCGCCAATGGGCTGAAGGCGACGCTGTCCAACAACACCACCGGCGTTTTGGGGGTGAAGTATACGTTCGACCGGGCGATATTCTATTCTGGATGGGAATATATCCTGTTCGCCAGTCCGAGCGACGTCTATCCGAACGGTTTCACCGCGATCGGAAACTACCCTGTCCCGGCCGGTTTCGTGAACTCCACCGCCTATATGGAGCACAAGATCTTGAGGGTCTTCTGGACCGGTATCAAGTACGCCGTCCGCGACGACCTCGACATCGCCGGCGCCTACTATCACTATTATCAGAACGACTACAATACGAGCCCGTGCACCGATGGGGGTCTGTCCGCCTCGAGCTGCCGGGGCGCGCTCAACGCGTATTCGGCGATGATCGATTATCGTCCTTCAAAACGCGTCACCGCTTACGCCGGCTTCATGTGGTCGCAGGTGACGGGAGGGTTAGCGAGCGGCTATCTCTACCACGTCAACTTTGCGCCCACGATCGGCGTGCGGGTGGAGTTCTGACTGGAGCTCCGCCTCATCGCGGGTCAGAACTTGACCCGCAAGCCCACGGTCGGGTCGATGTTCTGGGTTTGCTGGTAGCCGCTGGCGAGGCCGGCATAGACATTCGAGAGCGCGACGCCGGCGTAGAGGTCGATGCGCTTGACTGGCCTATAGTCGATCAGCAGCGAAAGCGTGTCGAACGTGCCAGCGCAAGAGGCGCTCGAGATGTGGATGCCTTGGCCTGTGCAGGGCGCGGTCGCAAAGTTGTTCTGCCAAGCATAGTAGAAAGCGCCCATCACATCGAGCCTATCGTTGACCGCATATTTGAAGCCGGCCCAGACGGTGTTGTAGACGCGCTGGATGTTGAACGCGTTGGTGGTGATCCAGACCGTTGGGAAGGCTTTATTGTCGAGGATGTTGCCCGGCACGCTGTAGCCGGCGAGAGTCTTGAAGCCATTCGGGTAGTCGTTACTCGGGTTGCCCTGTCGAAAATATTCCCAGCCCGCGAACACCTGCGCCGGACCCCACGTGTACTTGGTGAGCGCAAGGAAGCCGGTGTCGTTGGAGAGCGTCGCCTTCAGGTCGCTGGTCGAATAGAATTTCGGGATGGGCGTCGTGAGCGGCGAGGTCAGGGCGCCGTCGACGGCGTAGCTCCCGACGACGTCGAGCGACAGCGTTCCGCCGTAGAGGTTATGGACGTCTCCGCCGATCTGGCCCTGCCATAGTTGCGAGGAGCCGTTGCCCTGGTTGTAGCCGCCGACCTGCGCCAGTCCGGCGACGCGGACATCGCCGAATTGCCCCCGATACTTGATCGCCGTGTTGGAGCGGGCGAGCTCGGTGTCGGCAAAGCCGGCGTACATGCCGGTGAACCCGAACGGCGAGAAGGCGTAGGCGCTGCCCATGGGATCGTAAGCGATCAGCCCGTCGAGCGAGAGCGTATTGACGCGGCCCCCGGTCAGCGTCCCGTACGTCTTGTTGCTGAAGCCGAGGAAGAACTGCGAATTGTCCCATTGGCCCGCACGGCTCGAGTCGCCGTTCGCGCTCTGGAGGGCGAGCGGCTTGCCGTTGTTCATCACCTGCGCGCGCTGCGAGTTGGAGAGATACCCGGAAATGGGGTCGAAGCCCGCTTCGAGCGTGCCGACAAGCGACCAGCCATTCGCGATCGGCTGGGACATTTTGATGCCGATGACGGACTGATTGATGTTGTTGGGCGACCACAGCCATTTTGGGCCCTTGCTCTGTTTGCTGATCAGCCCCTGGGTGCCGTTGACGAACGCCGGATTCCATGGCGCGCCGTTGGTGTTGTACATGAGGCCGGCGTCGAGGGTCGCGTAGAAAGTGAACGGTCCATAGGCCAGCGGACAATCGGCGGGGGTCGAATCGAGATAGGCCCAGACGCTGGCGAAACAGTTTTCCGGCAGCGCGGGCGCCGGTTTCGTGGTCGGCGAGATGTCGGCCGCGTGCGCGAAGCCAACGAGGCCAACCGTCGCCAAGGCGGTGACGCCAAGCGTTCTCATGATCGCCCCAACCCCCTGCTTCAGAGCTGCCCCTCGCTCCCGGATAAGAGGGGCGCCTCTCGTTTCGAGGATCGTGAACAGGCTCTCGCTATATGTCAATGGATATATCGAGAACAGACCCCGCAAGCGCCCGATCTGCGCGTCGGCGCGCGCGAGACCGGCGCAGCAAATCGCTGTCATGTTTGAAAAAATTGCCGTTTCCGGAACTGAGATTGCGAATCTTATTGCTAAAAAACAGAAAGTAAGGTACAAGAATATTTGGATCACCGAAATCAGGATCGTCCATGTCCAATGAACCGAACCCGCCCTCCGAATGGGCGCGCAAGCGCGCCGCCGGAAAGGCGCGCCGCGCGAAACTGATCGAGCGCCGGGAAGCGTATTTCGACCTCCTCGTCTCCGGCTACAGCGTCGAAGAGATCGCCGCGGCGTTCGAGATGAGTCCCTCGGCGGTCCGTCGCGCGATTGGCCAGGCGCTCGCCAGACGGCGGCTCGACGGGCCCGACGAATACGCCCGCCTTCAGGTCGCGCGGCTGACCAAAGCGTTGCGCTGCGCCGATGCTTCCCTTGAGAATTGGGATTTGAACGCGATCGCGCCATTCGTGCAGGTTGTGAGAGAGCTCAACCGTTATCATGGGCTCGATATTGGCCGACTGCGGCTTGCAGCGCCGGCGGCCTTGCCTCAAATCGCGCCGGAATCTGGACCGCCGCTTGCGCTCACCCATTCGTCCGGTGTGGTCGAGGGGACACCGCTCGAGTGCGAAAAAAGTTGCGCAAGGGAGGTCGTAAGCGCCTGAAATCGCTTGTGCGCGCAACTTTGTGCGCGAGGCCGCGCCAGCGGCTCAGGCGACCAAGGTCCGCGCCGGGAGCCGCCGCCTCGCAGGCCTGCGCCTGGCGGCCACCCCTCAGCCTTCGGCCGTCTCCTCGTCCTCGCCCTCGGTCTCGCTCACCCGGTCGACCGCCACAACGCGCTCCTCAGCGGCGGTGTTGAAGACGATCACGCCCTGCGTCGACCGCCCGGCGATCCTGATGCCTGAGACCGGGACCCGGATGAGCTGCCCGCCGTCGGTCACCAGCATGATCTCGTCGCTCTCCTCCACCGGGAACGAGGCGACGAGCGCGCCGTTGCGGTCATTGACCGCCATAGCGGCGATTCCCTTTCCGCCGCGCCCGGTGACCCGATACTCGAACGACGAACTCCGTTTGCCATAGCCGTTCTCGGACACGGTGAGGATCACCTGTTCGGCGGCGCGCATCGCCTCGAACCGTTCGGGCTCGAGCGCGCCCGCGCCGTTCGCCGCCCCGTTCTCGTCTTCGCTCTCGCCGGCTGCTTCGGCCTCCTCCGACGCCTCGCCATCGGCCGCCGCCCGGCGCTGCTTGAGATAGGCCGAGCGTTCGGCCGGACTGGCGTCGAACGGTTTGAGGATGGCGAGCGAGATGACGCCGTCGCCCTCGGCGAGCGCGATGCCCCGCACCCCCATCGAATCGCGGCCCTTGAATACCCGCACATCGTCGACCGGAAAGCGGATGCACTGGCCACGCGCGCTGGTCAGCAGCACATCGTCCTTGTCGGAGCAGATCTGGACGTCGACGATCCGCTCGCCTTCGTCGAGCCGCATGGCGATCTTGCCGGAGCGGTTCACCTGCGCGAAGTCGGAGAGCTTGTTGCGACGGACCGTGCCCCGCGTGGTGGCGAACATCACGTCGTACGAATCCCAGGTCGCCTCGTCCTCGGGCAGGGGCATGATGGTGGTGATGCGCTCGTCCGTTTTGAGCGGCAGCAGGTTGACGAGCGCCTTGCCGCGCGATTGCGGCGCGGCGACCGGCAGGCGCCAGACCTTCTCCTTGTAGACTTGTCCCGCGGACGAGAAGAACAGGACCGGCTGATGGGTCGAGGCGACGAACAGGCGCGCGACGAAGTCCTCCTCGCGGATCGCCATCGCTCCGCGCCCTTTGCCGCCGCGCCTTTGCGCGCGGTAGGTCGACAACGGGGCGCGCTTGATGTAGCCGCCGTGGCTCACCAGCACGACCATGTCTTCGCGCTGGATGAGATCCTCGTCTTCCATATCGGCGTCGCTGTCGAGAATCTCGGTCACGCGCGGCGTTGCGAACTTGGTCTTCATCTCGACCAGTTCGTCGCGGATGATGCCCATGAGCCTGGTGCGAGAACCCAGGATGTCGAGATAGTCGGCGATCTCCACCGAAAGGCGATTGAGGGCCTCGGCGATCTCGTCGCGCCCGAGGGCGGTCAAACGGGCGAGGCGCAGTTCGAGGATCGCGCGCGCCTGCGCGTCCGAAAGACGGACCGCCCCGTCGGCGTCGAGCGCGTGACGCGGATCGGCGATGAGCGTGATGAGAGGCGCCATGTCGCGCGCCGGCCACAGCCGCTCCATCAGCGCCGTCCGCGCGGCGCCCGAGTCGGGCGAGGTGCGGATGAGGTGGATCACCTCGTCGATATTGGCGACGGCGATCGCGAGACCGACCTGGATATGCGCGCCGTCGCGGGCCTTCGTGAGCAGATATTTGGTCCGCCGCGTGACCACGTCCTCGCGGAAGTCGAGGAACGCGCGCAGGATGTCGGCCAGCGTCAGCATTTCCGGCCGGCCGCCGTTCAGCGCGATCATGTTGGCGCCGAAGCTCGATTGCAGCGCGGTGAACCGCCAGAGCTGGTTCAGCACCACGTCCGCGACTGCGTCGCGCTTGAGCTCGATCACGATTCGCATGCCGTCGCGGTCCGACTCGTCGCGGAGGTCGGAAATGCCCTCGACCCGCTTCTCGCGCACGAGCTCGGCGATGCGCTCGATCAGCGTCGCCTTGTTGACCTGGTAGGGGATCTCGCTGACGATCAAGGCCTCGCGATCCTTGCGCAATTCCTCGACCGCGACTTTGGCGCGCATGATGATCGAGCCGCGGCCGGTCGCGTAAGCCGAGCGGATGCCGGCGCGTCCGAGGATCGAGCCGCCCGTCGGGAAGTCGGGTCCGGGGATCAGCTCGAGCAGCTCGTCGAGCGTGATGTCCGGCTTGTCCATGAGCGCGAGAAGGCCGTCGATCGCCTCGCCGAAATTGTGGGGCGGGATGTTGGTCGCCATGCCGACCGCGATCCCGCCCGCGCCGTTGACCAAAAGATTGGGGAAGCGCGCCGGCAGGACGACAGGCTCTTCCTCCTTCTCGTCATAGTTCGGCCTGAAGTCGACGGTGTCGTTCTCGAGATCGTCGAGCAGGGGAATCGCGACAGGCGCGAGCCTCGCCTCGGTGTAGCGCTGGGCCGCCGGAGGGTCGCCGTCGACCGAGCCGAAATTGCCCTGGCCGTCGATGAGGGGCGCGCGCATGGAGAAGTCCTGCGCCATGCGCACGAGCGCGTCATAGACCGCAAGCTCGCCGTGCGGATGATACTTGCCGATCACGTCGCCGACGGTGCGCGCTGACTTGTTGTAAGCCCGGTCGGGGGTGAAATTGTTCTCGTGCATCGAATAGAGAATGCGCCGGTGGACGGGCTTGAGCCCGTCGCGAACGTCCGGCAGGGCGCGGGCCACGATCACGCTCATCGCGTAATCGAGATAGCTGCGCTTCATTTCGTCGAGGATCGAGACGGGCTTGATGTCGGCGG
>DATGHB010000543.1:0-3066 GCA_035308265.1 Roseiarcus sp. | reverse complement strand
CCCGATGGATACCGCCTACATATCGGCTTTCGCCGCGCTGGCCGGAACGGCCATCGGGGGCCTCGCGTCATTCGCGACCTCGTGGGTCACGCAGCAGGCGCAATCCAGGGCGCAGCGGATCGCCGCCGAGCGGGATTCGCGGGCAGCCCTGTTCGGCCGGTTTCTGGACGAAGCGGCGAGGCTCTATGCCGACGCTCTGCAAAACCTTCGCGACGATACGAGCGCGCTCATTGGAATCTATGCGCTCACCAACCGGATCCGCCTTATCTCGTCGCCGCCGGTGGTGGAGGCCGCCGACAGCGTGGCCCGGATCATCGTCGACGCCTATCTCGCGCCGAACATGACAATGGCGGAAATGCGCGCGAACTGGATCGACCGGCACGTCGATCCGCTGCGGGACTTTGCCGAGGCGTGCCGGAAGGAATTGCAGAGCTTTGGACGGTATTGAATTGGCGTTGCCAAGCGCCTGGCGCCCTGCCGCTACGGGGTCCATTCCAGGCGCACGTAGGGCAGCGATTCTCCTGTCCGCACAAACCCGACGCTCTCGCAGAGCCTCAACGAAGCGACGTTGTGCATGAGCACGTTGACCCGGGCGGGGAGGCGAAGCCGCCGAGGCTCCTCGAGCGCCTCGAGCATGACCCGCCGCGCGAGCCCTCGTCCCTGCGCCTCAGGCAGGATTGCGATGTCCACATAGGTCACGCAAGCATCCCCGACACAGGTGATGAGCCGCCCGACCGGGCGGCCTTCGAACTCGACGATCTCGGAGCGGGCGTTCGGATATTCGCGCCGATAGGTCTCCGTCATCGACCGGTATTGCGCGCGCACGAGGAAGGCCTTGGCCTTGGCGTCGATTGGCATTGCCGCCATCTCGCGCGCCCGCGTCGCGGCGAAGAGCGCAAAGACAAAGGCTGCGTCGTCCTTATCCTCTCGCGCCTTGCGTAGCGTCAGCAGGCCTTCTGTCGGCTCGATCATGGCCGCCGGTCCCGAACCTTCGTTCGCGCTCGACAAGGCGGCGAGGATGCCGCAGGCTCGGTTGCCGCGCAAAGGGAGGGGGAGGGGTCATGAGCGACGCGATCAACACCGAGACATTCGCGCCCTATGTGGGAAAGCCGCTCTCGCTTGCGAACGGACGCGCGCTTACCCTGGTGGCGGTCGACCCCCACCGGTCGGCGTCGCCAAGCGCTTCGCCCGGGACCTCGTTCACCCTCATTCTGCGCGGCGCAGCGGCGCCGATCGTGTCCGAAGGCCTCCATCGGCTCGCCTTCGCGGATGGCGCGATGTTCGAACTCTACCTCATCCCCATCCACACGGCTTCGCGCGACCATCAGGACTATCAAGTCGTCTTCAATTGATCGCGGGAAATCCGTGCGCTGATCAGTTCTGCGACGGAAAGACGCCTTGTAGCGCGATGCAATAGTTGAGCGTGAGGTAAGGCATGCGGTTTTCGTGCGGCTGCCCGCCGGTTGCTCCAAGCGAGCCCATCGCGATCGTTGGCGCCGCGGAGCTATAGATGTTCACCGTGGGCGATCCGGCTTCGTTCGCGTAGCCCTCGCCGAGGGTGACGCCGCCGCCTGGGGTGCTCGTCCCGCCGGTCGCGCCATTTTTCACGGCGTTGACGACGTGACTGTGGGGTGGGGTTTCCGCCGCGGCGAGCGTGTGGGCCTCCTCGCCGCCGCGCTGGCCGAGGGTGTAGTTCGTCAGACCTACTCCCTGGCCAAAGCCGTTGGCGAGTCGGCCCCGCAGGTCGGGTAGCGCGAACGTCCTTATGCCGTCGCCGCCGAAGGTCGTGCCGAGCAGGGAAAAGAGCGCCTGGTTCTGATTGATCGGCATCAGCTGCCCTGCGCACAGCGCCCACCCTTTCGGCGCGAAATTGAAGGGAAAGGCTTCAATCTGACTGAGGAACGGCTGAGCCATGGACCCATTCTCCTTAAGGATCGCTCCTTACGAGCGGGGCGGATAAATTCCTTGCAGCGCGATGCACCAGTTCATGGCGAGATACGGCTGCAGGTTGTTGTGCGGTTGGCCGTTTCCCGCGGGGACCACTTGCCCCGAAGCCAGCGGGACCGCCGTTGTCAGCGGGGCGTAAGTGTTGACGGCATACGCGCCGCGCCCAGTGCCGTGTCCTTGAGCGGGCAGGGCCCCGTTTGGCGCATTTGTCGTGGCCTGAACAGCGACGGCCTGGAAAGGATGCGAGTGCGACGGGGATTGCGCGGCGAGGAGCGTGACCGTCTCCACGCCCTGCACCTCGCCGATATTGTAACCGGAGAGCCCCGGCCCCTGGCCCTGACCGACCGGAACCCGGCCGCGTAGGTCGGGCAGCGCAAAATTGCTCTTTCCGTCGCCGCCATAATAGGTTCCGAGGAGCGAGAACAGCGCGGTGTTCTGCGAGATCGGTATGAGCTGTCCCGCGCAGAACGCCCATCCTCGCGGAGCGAAGTTAAACGGAAAAAGGGTGATCTGACCGACAAAGGGTTCCATGCGC
The DNA here is from genome assembly GCA_035308265.1 of Roseiarcus sp. Lineage (GTDB taxonomy): Bacteria > Pseudomonadota > Alphaproteobacteria > Rhizobiales > Beijerinckiaceae > Roseiarcus. The sequence goes on along the minus strand of DATGHB010000543.1, from coordinate 584 downwards.
TCGCCTCCCGCCTCGACGCCGCCTGCTCAGCTCTGGGTAGGGAACACCCCGAAGAGGCTGATGATATAATTTACGGTCTGGCTCGGCTGCCGGTTTTCGTGAGGCTGTCCGCCGCCGGTCGTCGGAGACACCGCCCCCGCCGTCAGCGTCGCGCCAATTCCGCTCGTCGCGTAGATCGGCGTGGCCGCGGCCGGCGTGCCGAGAACGACGGACGATGAAGGGGTCGAGGTTGTCGCGGTCGCGGCAGCCGACAGCCCATGGGTGTGGCCTCCGATCTGACCGCTTGTGAGCGCGGCCTGCTCGACGCCGCCGAGTTGCCCGAGGACGTAGGGCCCAAGCCCAGGTCCCTGGCCCGCGCCGACCGCCGCGCGCCCGCGAAGGTCCGGCAAACCGAAATTCGTCTGGCCGTCGCCGCCGAACGTCGTGCCGATGAGGGTAAACAGGACCTCGTATTCGGAGATCGGCAGCAACTGGCCCTGGCAGAGCGCCCAGCCCGCCGGCGCGTAGTTGAAGCCGACGGCGATGATCTGGCCCACGTATGGCTGACTCATATGCGCCTCCCCCCTGCTGGCGCCGAAGCGTCC
>DATGHB010000542.1:0-6147 GCA_035308265.1 Roseiarcus sp. | reverse complement strand
ATATAGCGCCGTCGGCGACCCCGCAAAGGCCCAACTACGCGCGCCATGGGGAACGCGAAAAGAAAGACAGGTTTTGGCGCCTAATCTTACGATCTTACTGAGTCAATAAACCATTAACCATGATGGATTGGACTGTTGGCGATGGTGGTTGCGCGACCGGAGGATGGTTGTGAGGTCACGCGAGGGGGCGGGAAGCGAAGCGCGGTTTTCGGGGTATGCCGAAAGGCTTTCGGCGGCGCTGGGAGATCGGGATCGGGAAGGGCCGTTTCGAGTCGTTGGGGGACGATTCCCTGCGCGCACGCCAGCGATCCACCAACACGGCACTCACCATAGCACCTTTTTCGCTTCGGTGCTACGCGAAGTATAATATCGCCCAAAACCGGAACGCTCCAGTGGGCCGCGGTCAGCGCCGCCCTACCGCCCCATGCAGGCGTCGGCGAGCCGCTTGAGCTCCGCCCGGCGCTCGGGGGTGACCGTCGCCAGCCGGTCGGCGTCGCCGGAATGTTCGACCGCGTCGGCCACGCAGCGGCAGCCGGCGTCGCACTCGGCGGCCGTGCGACCGGCGCCGACGCAAGCCCGTTCACAGGCGGCAAGAAAGGCGCCCCGGTCGGCCCTTGGCGCAAGGGGCCCCCAGGCGGTCAGCGTTGTAAAAAGCCCGATCAGGACCGGCTGGTGGACAAGATAGATTGGCAGGCTGTGGCGTCCGGCAAAGCACATCGCCCGCGCCGGCGCCGACCCGGCTCGCCAGCGGCTGGGCGCTGTCAGCCTGTCGATCGCGCCGGGGAGCCGCGCGGCGCCAAGGCCGAGGAAGACGACGCCCGCCCACGGCAGGAGCGGGCGCCAGTCGAGCGTGTTCGGCAGCCTTTCGCCCAGGCCCAGCCATAAGAGCCAGGCGGGGTCGAACAGAGTCGAGCGGATGAGGAACGGCGCCGCGATCGCCGCGACCCCGACCGCGAGGCTCGCCCATGCCGGCGCCAGGACGAACGGCAGGGCGGCGAGGCTCGCCGCCGCGATGCAGTGGAGAATGCCGAAGGTAATCGCTTCGCCGGGCGCGAAGAAGTAACTGCCCACCGTCACCAGCGCCGCGGCGCCGGCGACGATCCCCAGGCGCCGCCAGAAAGCGCGCGCGTTCAGGCCCTTGCGATGGGCGAGCGCCAGCGACACGCCGACCAGCGCCAGGAACGCGCTCGCGACGGCGTGCGACAGGAGCCGCATCGGCGGCGTGAACGGCAGCATCGGCGAGGCGAGTCGGAAATCGGCGAGGTCCCAGCTCAGGTGGTAGGCCGCCATGCCGATGAGCGCGAGCCCGCGGGCGCAATCGACCGCGTCGACGCGACTCGAGCGCTGCCCCGCGGACTCGTCCGCGCCCCCCTTCACGGCGCCGCGGCTTCGAACAGGGCGTCGTCAAGAATGAAAGCGCCCTCGTACTCGACCGGGCCGGTTATCAGCACGTGATCGTCCGCGGCGCGCCACTCGATGATGAGGTCGCCGCCCGGCAGACGCACTCTTCCCTTGCGCTCCATGAGCCCGAGGCGCGACGCGGCGACCATCGTCGCACAGGCGGCCGAGCCGCAGGCAAGCGTGAGCCCGGCCCCGCGCTCCCATACGCGCGCCCTCACTTCGTCAAGGGCAAGAACCTGGGCGAAGGTGACATTGGCCCTCTCGGGGAATATCGGATCGGCCTCGATCCTCGGGCCAAGAGCCGCGGCGTCGATGCGCTCAAGATCGGGCACAAAGAACACGGCGTGCGGGTTGCCCATGTTGACCAGCGAGGCGTGGCCCAGCTCCGCCGGGCCTCCGCCGCCGGGCCATAAGTTCACGCATCGGGTGTCCGGGACGGGGCGCCGGATCGGAATGGCGTCCCATTCGAGGCGCGGCGGCCCCATGTCGACCCGATAGGACCGTTCTCCGAGCCGCTCGCAGGCGATTGCGCCGGCCTCGGTCGTAATCGTGACCGCGCCGAGCGCGAGCTCGCGGCACAGCCTGTCGGCGACGCAGCGCGTCCCGTTGCCGCAGGCGCCGGCGAGCGTGCCGTCGTTGTTGAAGATGAGCACATCGGCCGCGGTTCCCCGAGTCGTGGGATCGCCGAGAACCATCATCTGATCGTAGGCGAGGCCCCGGGCGCGATGGATCGCGCGGGCGTCTTCCGGCGAAGGACTTGCCGCCGAACCGCGCATGTCGAGCACGAGAATCACGTTTCCGGCGCCGTTCATGCGGTGGATCGTGCGTCCGGCGAGAGGATGGCGGGAGATCATGAGTCTCCCTTCGCGGTTCGGACGCCCGGCGCCTCGCGCAGGCGGTCGGCGCGGTCGATCGCCCGCGCGCCAAGCCGGGCGACGGCGTCGCGCAGCCCGTCATCCTGGATTCGGGCCGCGGCGGCGCGGGCGGCGGCTTCGGCCGCCTCCGAGGGCGCGGGCGTCTGGCGGCGCTTTTCATGAAGGGAGGGCAGCGGGCCTTGCCGGAAGGCAATTTTGTCCACGCATCGCCAGCCGAGATGCGCGTTCACCCGATCCACAATGACCGCGGCGCTGTGCTGCGCCTCGAGCGCGAAGGCGCTTTCGACCCTGAGCACCAGCGTCGCGGGAACGGCCGGCGCGTCGGGATCGCGTTTTGCGGCGCGAGGCGGCCACTTGAGCTCGATCGGCCGCGCGTGACGCGCGAGATTGGCGCCGACGATGGCCCGCCAGTCGGCGATCAGGCTCGCCTCGCCCAGGCCTCGCGCAGCCAGCGCTTCGGCGATCAGGGCGTTGGTGAACTCACCCAGCGGCTTGGCGCCGCCGCGTCCGCGCTTCATCATCGCCGCACGATGGGGAATGGGAAAAGCATGGGCGCCAATGTAAGCGCGCAACCGCCGCAGGCAAAGCGAAAGGCGATCGTCGCCCGCACGCTTTCCTGGTGGGACTTGAACCGCCGCGCGCTCGCCTGGCGCGCGGCGCCGGGAGACAAGCCCGACCCTTATCGGGTCTGGCTGTCGGAAGTGCTGCTGCAGCAGACGACCGCCCAGGCCGCGACGCCCTATTATCAGGCCTTCATCGCCAGATGGCCGCGAGTCGAGGACCTGGCCCAGGCGCCGCCCGAAGCAGTGATCAGCGCCTTCGCCGGCCTCGGCTATTATCGCCGCGCGCGGAACCTGCATGCCTGCGCGATTGAGATCGCGAGGCGCGGCGGGCGATTCCCGAGCGAGGAAGCGGGTTTGCGCGCGCTTCCCGGAATCGGCGCCTATACCGCCGCGGCGATCGCGGCGATCGCCTTCGGCCGCCGGACCCTGCCCGTGGACGGCAATATCGCCCGCATCCTGGCGAGGCTGATCGCGCTCGAGGCGCCGATCGCTCGCGCGCGGGGCGAAATCGCCGCGGCGGCGTTTGCGCTCGCGCCGGAGAAACGGGCGGGCGACTTGGCCCAGGCGCTGATGGACATCGGCGCGACCCTCTGCCGCCCCCGCAATCCCGATTGCGCCTCCTGCCCGCTCTCGCCGGATTGCCTGGCGTTCCGGGCCAAGATCCCGGAGGCCTACCCCCGGCGCGACCAGGCGCGGCCAAGACCGCGCCGGCAAGGCGCGGTCTTCTTCGCCCGCCGTTCCGACGGCGCCTTCCTCGCCCGCCGCCGCCCGCCTCATGGCCTTCTCGCCTCGACCGTCGAGCTGCCCGGCACGGCCTGGACGGTGAAGGCGACGGACAGCGGGGTCGCAGAAGCGGCCCCGGTCGCCGCGCGCTGGCGCAGGCTGGGCGAAGTCGGGCAGGTCTTCACCCATTTCGCGCTCAAGCTCGACGTCTACGCCGCGGAGTTCGAAGGCGCCGCCCCGGCCGGCTGTTTCTGGGTCAAGCCGGACGCGGTCGGCGCGGCGGGGTTCTCGAGCATGATGCGCAAGGCGGTCGAGCACGCCCTCGCTCACCGATGAGACGCAAGGCTTCGGGAAAAACCGGGTTCCACTTTTTCTCGGGCCACTTTAGACGAGCCTGCACGACAGTCGCGAGGGAAACAGCCGATGGTTTCGAACTCACAGCTCAAGCGCATTCCCGGGCTGCAAAAGGCCTTCCAGTTCGCCAAGGCGAAATTGTACCCCCACGGCTACGACCAGTGGCTTCGCGTCGTCATGAACAAGGAAACGGCTCGCCTCGTGGGGGAGCTCGACTACAAGAACGCCTCTGCGCTGGAAATCAGCGGTCTTCAATGGCAGGACTTCGGTTTTGCCCGCTATATCGCCCGGGGCTATCCGGAATACGATGTCTGCGCCGGCGTGCTCGACCAGACATTCGACATCATCATCGCCGAGCAGGTCTTCGAGCACATCCTTTGGCCGTATCGCGCCGTCCGCAATGTGTTCCAGATGCTCAATCCCGGCGGCGCGTTCCTCGTCACCACGCCATTCCTGGTCAGGGTCCACGGTCATCCCATCGACTGCTCCCGCTGGACCGAGCTTGGAATGAGGCATCTCCTTGCGGAGGGCGGATTCGACCTCGACCGGATCACCACCGGATCATGGGGCAACCGGTCATGCGTGCGCTCGAATTTGCTGATGTGGACGCCCTATAACCGCTGGCTGCACTCGCTCAGGAACGAGGAGGACTATCCGATCCAGGTGTGGGCGCTGGCGCGGAAATGAGAGGCCGGCGCTCCGGCTCACGGGCAGGCTTCGGCGATCAGCGCCTTCGCCCCGTCCAACGCGGAAAGCTCGACCGGCGGGAACTCCGGGTCCGGGCCTGAGGCCGCGATCGTCGCGCCGCCGTGGGCGAGATCGCAGAACCGCTCGCGTCGAATGAGGGCGCTGGCGCCGGTCGCGCTGGGCGCCGGCAATTGCAGCGGCGCGGCGCCGGGCGCCCTCAGTGTCAGGCTCAGGTCCGGCGCGGGCGACTGGTCCCCCTCGCCCGCCTTGAGATCGCGCGTCTTCGCCTCCGCCTCGACCATGCCGCCGCCGCGGCGATAGCGGAGCGCGACCTCGACCGTGGCTGCGCGTCCCGCGACCGGCCTCTCGAGGCTCGCCTCGATGAGATCGGAGCGCCGCTCGCCGCCATCGAACGCCCGGGCGTTCAGGCCGTTCGGGCCGCTGGTTGCGATCGGCTCGGCGCTGTCGAGCGTCTCCGTCGCGAGCCGCGAGGCCCTGAGCTCGTCGAGGCTCAGCCAGCGGATACTGGCCGCGGGCGTCTTGCGCATGAGCGTCATCACCGGCTCGCCCACCCCCATCGCGGCGAGGTAGGCCCCGACCACTGTGTCCACCCGCGGCTGCTCGTAGAATTTCCGGGTCGACGTCAGATGAGCCGCGCCTTCGATCTCTTTCACGGTGGTGGTGGTCTGATGCACGCCGATCAGCGGCGCAGGGCCGGCGAGACGTTCGACCCCGCCGGCGAGCACGAGCACGCAGGCGGAGGCGCAGGTCGCCCCGCCGGTGATCGCGGTGGCCGGACCGTCCGGGCATCTTGGCGCAGCTTCGGGACAGTTCACAATAAGGGTCCTCGCGACGGCGACCGCGAGGCCGCTCACGCGAATGAGTTCGCCCATCGCCAGCGCGTCGGGAACCGAGCCGCCCGGCGAATGGATGAGGACCGGCAGGCGCCGGCCGTTCAGCTTCTCGATCGCGTCCTTGAACGCCCGCGCCGAGCCGTTGACGATCTGGCCTTCGGCCGACAGCCATTCCGGGCAATCCGGCGCGCAGGCGGGATTGGCGCTCCTGACATGCACGAAGCGCATCGGCGGCGGAGGCGGCGCGCGCCGCCGGGCCGGCGCTCTCAGCTCCGCGGAAGCGGGAACGCTCGCCGCCACGAGGCCGGCAAGCGCGAGCGCGAACGCCCGCGGCGCCCCCGCCTTACGAGGCAACCCTTTGGCCTTCCGCGCGCTCGCGGCCCCGCTCGCCCCGCAGGCGCCGGTATTCGAACGCCACCAGGCTCGCGCCATGCCGGCGCTCCAGGCGCCGCACGATGAAATGCCCGCGGGCCAAGGTCTGGAAATGGTCGGCGAAGGCGGCGTTGACCGCCGCGCCGCCGATCGCGCCCAGGACCGGCGCGGCCTGGGCGGCGAGCTTCTCGCTCACCACGATCCCGAAGCGCGCGGCGATCTGCGAAATGAGCCGCGCCATCACCGGCGCGGGAAGGGCCGCGGCCCCCTGAGCTGCGACGAAGCGCGCGCTGTCGCTGACCGACTTGGCGAGCGCGG
>DATGHB010000541.1:0-2157 GCA_035308265.1 Roseiarcus sp. | reverse complement strand
GGTGAAGAAGGTCTCGAGCCCCATCACCGTCACATCGTCGAGCGCGTTACGCTTCTCGGCGCGCGTGAGGCGCAAATGCGCGATCGCGCCAATGCGGGCCGCCTTCAGCGACTTCGGCAGGTCGATGTCGATCGGCTCTTCTAGCATCTCTGCGGCCATTTGGTTCTTCCTTGCCTTAAACGCCGTCGAGCCAGGCGATGAGCGTCTCGAGCCGGGTCGCCTCGATGTGGACGCGGAAGCCCGCTCCCGTCCGCGCCAGGAGGCCGCGCAGGCCAAAGACGAGGACCGCCGCCGAGGGCGAGCCCGAGTCGAGGTCGGCCGATGTCGCCTGCATCAGCGCCTGGGGCACGGACACGCCTGAGACCTCGACTGCGGCGAAGCCATCGTCGACCGAGGTTGCGCACCAGCCCTCGCGCCAGCCGTCTGAAGCGGCGAGGGGAGCGGGCGTGACGAGCAAAGCGCTCGTCCGGCCGATGCGCAAGGCATGCGCGCCCTCCGGCGCGAGAGCGTAGAGGCCAAGGATCGGCGCGCCGGGCGCAAGCGAGGCGATAACCGCGCCTATGTCTCCCGAGACCAGGGTTTGGCCGAGCCCGCAGAGCCTCCGCGCTGTCAGAGCCGGGCGGTCGACCAGAAGCTCGGCGCCGCCGCGCGGCGGGGCGAGGCGCATCTCACGCATGGAGCCGCTTTCCCTCCGGATCGAGCGCGAGCGGGGACGCGATGGCCGCGCGCCGCTCGGCGCCGATTTGGTAAATGCGGACCGTTTCGCCCATGCGGGTGAGCCCCGCCTCGACGAGGCCGAGCGCGACCGGGCGGCCAAGCGTCGGGCTCATGTAGCTCGACGTCACGTAGCCCTGCGATCGCCGCGCCCCACCCTCGCCGCCGATGATATGGGCGCCGGTCGGCAGCGGCGCTTCGCCTGACGCAACGCTCAGGCCGACGAGTTGCCTGCGGCGCGGATCTTCGGCGACGGGCATGGTGAGCGAGCGTTTGCCGATATATTCGTCCGCCCTTGAATCGCGTGGGGCCGTCGCGCCCAGATCGTGCGGCATGGTCGTGCCATCGGTGTCCTTGCCGACGACGATGAAACCTTTCTCCGCCCGCAGGATCATCAGGGCCTCGAGTCCCAGAAGCCCGCCGCCGAACACATTGAGCTTCGCGGCGAGGCGGGCGCGCAAAAGCCCGCCGCGGCGCGCCGGAACCGAAAGCTCGTAAGAGCGGTCGCCCGTGAAGCTCACCCGCGCGATGCGCAGTGGGCGGCCGTCGAACTCGGCCGTCGCGAAGGCCATGTGCGGCAGGCTCTGGTCATCGAGCGCGATGTCAAGACCGCAAGCCTCGATGAGGTCGCGCGAGCGCGGGCCGGTGACGGTGAGCGTCGCCCATTGGGCGGTCGTATCGTGAATGGCGATGCGACGGGCGTCGAAGCGGTCCTGCCGCCAGAGTTCGAGGCGCAGGCGAACCGCGTCCGTATGGCCCGAAGAACAGGAGACCAGAAAGCGGTCGTCCGCGAGGCGCAAGGTCACCCCGTCGTCGAACACGACTCCATTCTCCGACAACAGGAAGCCGTAGCGGATGCGGCCGGGCTTTAAGGTCGAGAGGCGGTTATAGCTGTGGAAGTCGGCCAGCGCCGCGGCGTCGGGCCCGATGATCTCGATCTTGCCGAGCGACGAGCCGTCGAACAGGGCGACCGCGTCGCGCGCGCGGGCGGCCTCGCGCTGGATCGAGAGTTCGGGATCGTCCGGCCCGTACCAGGCGGGCCTCAGCCAGCCGCCATATTCGCGTAATCGCGCGCCCTCCGCCCGATGCTCGGCCTCGAGGGCCAAGCGTTTCAGCGGATTGATGAGCGCGCCCCGTCGTCTGCCGGCGATGACGCCCATCGGGGTCGGGACGAAGGGCGGGCGATAGGTGGTCGTTCCGGTCTCGTCGATTGAACGGCCGGTCAGCGCCGCCATCGCCGCAATGCCGTTGACATTGGCGGTCTTGCCCTGATCGGTCGCCATGCCGAGCGTGGTGTAGCGCTTCAGGTGCTCGACCGAGACGTAGCCCTCGCGGGCGGCGAGCGCGACATCCGCCAAGGTCACGTCGTTCTGGAAATCGATCCAGCGCCGGCCTTCGTCGTCGGCCTTGGGCCAAGAGGCTTCGATGCGGTACTGGCCCGCC
>DATGHB010000540.1:0-3901 GCA_035308265.1 Roseiarcus sp. | reverse complement strand
TTCTGCTTGGGCAAGTCGGCGGTCCTGATGGTCGAGGAGGGCGCGCCCGACTATCTCGAGCAGGCGCTGAACACGGCTCTGCGCCGCCGCGACATGCAGACGAGGGTCGCGGGCAAGGACGTCCTGTCGATGGGCGGCGAATATACCGCCTCGGTCGTGGTCACGGGCGTGCGCGCCTTTCTTCTGGCGCATGCGCCAGAGCTTTTGCGCAATCAGCCGCCCGTCCCCGATCCCGCGCCCATTCTCGCCCACGAGAAGGTCAAGGCGCTCGCCAAGACGGTGCCGCCGCGCCCGCCGGGCTTTTGCATCGGCTGCCCGGAGCGTCCGATCTTCGCGGCGATGAAACTGGTCGAGCAGGAGCTCGGACCCCATCACATCTCGGCCGACATCGGCTGCCATCTGTTCTCGATCCTGCCGCCCTTCAACATCGGCGCGACGACGATGGGCTACGGTCTCGGACCCGCCTCGGCCTCCGCGTTCAATGTGAAGGCGGACAAGCGCGTGCTCTCGATCATGGGCGACGGCGGGTTCTGGCACAATGGTCTCGCCACTTCGATCGCCAACGCCGTCTTCAACAAGCAGGACGGGGTCACGCTCATCGTCGACAACTACTATTCCGCCGCGACCGGCGGGCAGGATATTCCCTCGTCGCGAGCGATCAACCCGCGCCGCAAGACCAACAACGCGATCGTCGATGCGGTCAAGGGGGTGGGCGCGACCTGGGTCAGGCAGATCGACCGCACCTACGATGTCGCCAGGATGCGCGATACGCTGCGCGAGGCGCTGACCACCAAGGCCGAAGGCCCGAAGATCATCGTCGCCTCATCCGAATGCATGCTCAACAAGCAGCGCCGCGTGCGGCCTCTGTTCGCAAGAAAGGTCGCGGCGGGCGAGCGCATGGTGAAGGAGCGCTTCGGCGTCGATGAGGCCATCTGTTCGGGCGATCACGCCTGCATACGCCTCTCCGGCTGTCCGTCGCTGTCGCTCAAGCACACCGACGATCCGCTGAAGGACGATCCGGTCGCCGCGGTCGACAATTCCTGCGTCGGCTGCGGCAATTGCGGCGAGGTCGCGGAGGCCGCGATCCTCTGTCCGTCCTTCTACCGAACCGACGTCATCTTCAATCCGAGCAGCTGGGACCGGCGGCTCGCGCGTTTACGCGCGCGCATCATCAGCTGGCTGCAACGGCGCCGCGAAACCCGCCGGATCGCGTTTGCGTAGAGCGTTTTGCTTTTTGGGTTTACGCAGGGATCGCTCCGCCGCGTCTCCTTCCCCCTTGTGGGAGCTTGCATCGAGGTGTCCGTCAACTCCTCTCCCCGCTTGCGGGGAGAGGCCGGGTGAGGGGCGAGGCGATTGGCCGCGACGTTCCGCTTCGGCGCAAACCCTCCCGGCCCCTCTCCCTGACCCTCTCTCCGCAAGCGGGGAGAGGGGAGGCCGCCAGGATCGCCGCGAGGTTCCGAGGCGGGTGCGCGAAGCGCCGTCGACGCCATCCGAACGTACAGCGTCCTCAAAGCGACGAGGCGAGAAGGAAGCCGGAGACGCCCGCTAAGCCCGGCCCCGGATGGGTCGAGGCGCCGATGTGGTAGACATTCGGAACAAAGGTGCGGTGATTGATGGTTCCCTTGAACGGCCGCCAGAGGAAGAACTGGTCCAGCCCGCAGGCGCCGCCATAAGGATCGCCGCCGACGAGATTGACGTTCATGGATTCGAGGTCGGCGGGCGAGTAGGCCCGGCGCGCGAGCCTGATCTCGGCCCAGTTCTCGATATGGGCGGCGAGCCGCCGCTCGATCCGGTCGGCGTATGATTCGCGCAACGCCTCGGTCCAGCGGCCATCGGCGGGCGCCGCGATCTCGCCGGCCGCATCGCCTTTCACGACGCGCGGCGCCTCGGGCATTTGCAGCCAGAGGATCGCCGCGCCCGGCGGCGCGCGGCTCGGATCGAGCGCGGTAGGCTGGCCGACGCAGATGGTCGGCTCGGCCGGCAGAAGGCCGCGCTCGGCCTCGTTGGCGGCGCGCGAAACTCCGTCCAGTCCGCTCGTCAGGTGCAGGAGCGCGACCCTGGCCAAGTCCGGATCGCCCCGCCAGCGCGGCGGACTTTTCAGCGCGTAATGGATTTGCATGTCGCCCTTGCCGTAGCGGTAGGCCTTCAGGCCGCGCCCGATGTCGGGAGGCGCCGCAACGGGCCAGTCCTTGAGCAGCTTCGCGTAAAGCTGCTCGGGCGTGGTCGAGCAGATCACGCCCCTTGCCGCGGTGATCTTTTCCCCGCTCGCCAGTGCGACGCCGCCCGCTCGCGCCCCCGGTCCGGGCAGGATGCGCACGACATCGGCGTCCGTCCGCGCCGCGCCGCCCTGGTCGACGATCAGCCGCTCGAACGCCTGAAGCAGCGTCCTGGCGCCGCCGACCGCGATCGGGCATCCCGCCGCCTCAATCGCGAACGCGATCACTTTCGCCATCGCCGCCGAATAGGCGCTCTCCGGTCCGAGGCCCGCGTGCAGCACCCATGGCGCCCAGAGCGCGCCGACTGCGTCCGACCAGTACGTCGCCTCGAGATAGCCGCGCGCGGGCGCGAGCGCTTCGCCGAACCATGCCGCGAGTCCGCGTGGACCGCGGCGCCAGGCCTGGCGCATGATTGTCTTGGCCGTTCCCCACGACCATAGCGAGCCGCCGAGAAGCGAGAAAAGGAACGGAGCGTCCGCGCCGAGCGCGTCCATCTCGGCCGCGAAGGCTTGCCCGTCGCCCTCCGCGAGCGCCTCGAACGTCTTCACGTTGCGCGCGCGGTCCATCGAGAAGATGACGCTCGATCCGTCGGGCCGGAGCACGCCGGTCGGCAGGCTGGTGTCGGCGAAGGCGAAGCCGCGCGCTTCGAGGTCCTTCCCCAAAGCCTGATAGGCGGGCGAGGTCCGGAAGAGAACGAGCGTCGTCGCCATGACGTCATGGACGAAGCCGGGCGCGGTTATCGCCTCGGTGCGCAGGCAGCCGCCGATCGCCGGGTTGCGGTCGAGGACGAGCGCCGTCCGCCCCTTCTTGCCGAGCATCGCCGCGGCGACCAGCGCGTTGATGCCGCCGCCGACCAGCACATAGTCGTAGTCCGCCATGTCCCGTTCCCGCGAGCGAGCTTGCGCCGTAGCGCAAGGTCACCATAGCCCCGGAATATGCGTATGCAAGCAACCGCCGGCGATGCCGGGCATCCGCTCGCGGCGCGCCTTCTGGCGCAAGCCCAAGCATTGCGCGGGGCAGGCGTTGGACCTAAACTTTGCGTGGCCGGCGGCGGATATATGCATGCCGTTGCTAATCCGTGGAGACGAAAGCGCGGGATGGACGCATTCGACGCGATCGTCGTCGGCGCTGGCTGCAACGGCCTTGCCGCCGCGATCCATCTCCTCGAGCGTGGCTGGTCGGTTGCGGTGATCGAGCAGGCTCCCGAGCCGGGCGGCGCGGTCAAGACTCGCGAAGTCACCTTGCCCGGCTTCCGCCATGACCTCTGCGCGATGAACCTTTCCATGTTCGCTGGCTCGCCATTCTTCGCCGCCCACAAGGACGCGCTCGCCGCGCAGGGGCTCAGCTTCGCGCCTGCCGCCGACTGTTTCGCCAGCGTCTTTCGCGACAACACGTATCTCGGCGTCAGCAAGGACCTCGAGAAGACCGCAGGCGCGATCGCGGCGATCTCGACGAAGGACGCCCAGGCGTGGCGGGCGATGCTCGCCCGGTTAGGCGAGGACGCCCCGCACATCTTCGGCTTGCTCGGATCGCCGATGCCCTCCTTCGCCGCCGCGCGCGTTCTGTGGTCGGCATGGCGCTCCAGGGGTTTCGCGTGGCTGCTCGATCTCGGGCGCCTCCTGCTCGCGAGCCCTCGCGACTTCCTGGACGCGCACTTCGAGTCGCCGAAGGTCAAGGCGATGATG
>DATGHB010000539.1:0-2346 GCA_035308265.1 Roseiarcus sp. | reverse complement strand
CGAGGTCGAGTGCGTCGAGGTCAGGCTCAGCGACATGGCCGTGCGGATCCCCGCCGAGGCCTGCCCCGGCCACGCGCTCACCGATTCGTCGGCCGCCTGAGAAGCTGGCGCCTTTTGGCGTTGTTGCGCCCGCCCCCCGATAGCCCGTCGAGAGACGGGCGTCCTTCTGGACGCCCTATGTGGGGGCGGCTAGGGGTGGGGGGCGCGCGGACCCGGGGAGATTATCGATTGCGCCGCTGCTCCCTTGTCACGTAGGACGGCGCGACCCCTCCTTGTTCCTCCCCCCTGAGGGGGAGGAGACGCGGCGGGACGGTCCGCGCATGAACTCAATATAGCAAAGGCTCGAGGACCGAGGATGAAGAGTTTCACTTAGCGATGTCCATCGCTCTCGATATGCGATCGGCGGATTTCGAGCGGCGCTTTCAGGCGCTGCTCGCCCTGAAGCGCGAGGCGTCCGCCGACGTCGATGTCGCGGTCGTCGACATCATCGACGATGTGCGGGAGCGCGGCGATGAGGCGCTCGCCGAATTGTCGCTGCGCTTCGACCGCGTCGAAATCGGCAGGCTTGGACTGAAGGTCGGCCTGGCCGAGATCGAGGCGGCGGTCGCGGCTTCAGACAAAACCGCGCTCGAAGCGCTCGAACTGGCGCACGCGCGCATCATGGATTTTCACCTGCGCCAGAAGCCCGCCGACGTCCGCTTCACCGATCCGCTCGGGGTGACCCTCGGCTGGCGCTGGCGCCCGATCGACTCGGTGGGCCTCTATGTTCCCGGCGGGGCGGCGAGCTATCCGTCCTCGGTCCTCATGAACGCCGTGCCGGCCAAGGTCGCGGGTTGCCGCCGGTTGGCGATGGTCATGCCGGCGCCCGACGGACAAGCCAATCCGCTGGCGCTCGCGGCGGCGCACATCGCCGGCGTGGACGAGATCTACCGGGTCGGCGGCGCGCAGGCGATCGCGGCGCTCGCCTATGGCACCGCGACGATCAGCCCGGTCGACAAGATCGTCGGCCCCGGCAACGCCTATGTCGCGGCGGCCAAGCGCCGGGTGTTCGGCGTGGTCGGCATCGACATGATCGCAGGCCCCAGCGAAGTCGTCGTCCTCGCCGACCGGACCGCCGATCCGCGCTTCGTCGCCGCCGACCTCCTCGCACAGGCCGAGCACGACGAAGCCGCGCAATCGATCCTCATCACCGACGTCGCCAGCCTCGCGCGGGAGGTGGAAGCGGAAGTTGAGCGCCAGCTCGGGAGCCTGCCGCGCGCGGGGATCGCGGGCGCGAGCTGGCGTGACAACGGCGCAATCATTCTCTGCCCCTCGCTCAAGGCCGCGCTCCCGCTCGTCGATCGCCTCGCGCCCGAGCATCTGGAGATCATGGCCGAGGGCGCCGAGGCGCTCGCCGAGAAGATCATGAACGCCGGCGCGATCTTCCTCGGCCCCCACACGCCCGAGGCGATCGGCGACTATGTCGGCGGCTCGAACCACGTGCTGCCAACCGCCCGCTCCGCCCGCTTCTCGTCGGGCCTTGGCGTCCTCGACTTCATGAAGCGCACCTCGCTCCTCCAATGCGACGCAAGCGCGCTTCAGGCGCTCGGGCCCGCGGCGGTCACGCTGGGGCAGGCCGAGGGGCTCGAAGCGCATGCGCGCTCGGTCGCGCTCAGGCTTGGCGCGAACCGCCCATGAATCGCAAACCTGGGGAGAGCCGCAAGCGGGCCAAAAGCCGCAACCGCCTCGCCGAGGTGATCCTGGATGAAGCGACGATTCCGCGTGGGTTGGCCGATGTGGATCACGAGCGGGCGGTGGCGATCTTCGATCTGATCGAAGAGAATTCGTTGGGCGTTCCGGGGCGCGACGACGGCCCCTATACGCTCAGGATCTCGCAGGAGGAGTCGAAGCTGACCTTCGAGGTGAGCTCCGCCGGCGGCGAGCCCGCCTGCTCGATCGTGGTGTCGATGACCCCGTTCCGGCCGCTGCTCAGAGACTATTTTCTGGTCTGCGAGACCTATTATTCAGCTATCCGCACCGCGAGCCCGCGCCAGATCGAGGCGATCGACCGCGAGCGCACCGTCTTGCACAACGAAGGCGCCGACCTCATGGCGCAACGCCTGGCCGGCAAGGTCGAGACCGACCAGGCGACGGCGCGGCGCCTGTTTGCGCTCATTTCAGCGCTCCGCTGGCGGGTGTGACGCGCTGGAGGCGGGAACCAGATTCCGGTTCTCGTGGAGGACCGGATTCCAGTGATTGTGTTGAAAAACTCCGCTTGATCGGGGCGCCAGTCGCTGATTCCCTTTCTGCAGGGTGCAGGAGATTCGGCCGATGATGGGCGAGCGGCGGGTAATGCAGGAGGCGCTG
>DATGHB010000538.1:0-6333 GCA_035308265.1 Roseiarcus sp. | reverse complement strand
CAGCGCCTCCTGCATTACCCGCCGCTCGCCCATCATCGGCCGAATCTCCTGCACCCTGCAGAAAGGGAATCAGCGACTGGCGCCCCGATCAAGCGGAGTTTTTCAACACAATCGACGTGAAGCGGACATTGCGGACGGCGGGCGGGGACGTAGCAATTGGTCGGAAGCGGAAGTTCCCGCGCGGCAGGCAGAGGCAGCACTCCTGCCGGAGACTCGCGTTCCGTCATTCTATTTGGTCGGCGCCGAGCAGTAGCGCCCAGCCTTGCCCAGGCTGACACAGGAGTCGTCTTCACTTGAAACCTGTTGAGGGCCGCTTGCAGAGCAAACGACGCCGGCCTTTCCGACGAACTTGCAGCCCGGAGACTCACCACTCAGACCGGGCGATTGAAGAGTGCTCAGAGACATCGCCCAGCAGATGAACAAGGCTGCAATCAGCGCTAGCCAGAAGACATCGCCGGCGGCAAGCGCCGCGGTCTTCACGAAGCGCGGTCGAGCTTTCTTTTCGGCGCCGTTCGCCGTAGCGCCCTGTGTCTGGCGCAACGGCAGCGTGAGCATATCAAACCTCGAATGATCCGTAGGCGGACATCCATATCGCCGGATCGCGTAAGGGCTCAATGCGAATAATCTGGCGTCGGATAAGGATTGCGCAAAGACGGGGACGGCAGACTTTCTCGTCGCCTATGGTCGCAAGCCTTATGGATCCCTTACGCTCAGACCTCACTTTTCCTCTCGAATGCTTATTCGAGCGAGCGCACCTTTTCCGCACAAGAGCGAGAGAAGCGGAAGCGCGTCAATGTCAAATCTTTCCTGGGATCTCATAAAGTCGGACCATCCGCGGGCCGGCGGACTCGACCGACGCGATGTGTGCGAGGCCGATTCCCCGGCGCCGACGAGGTTCTTCGATCGAGTCAAGTTCCTGCGCCCTGGCGGATATCCTTTCGGCGCCGCGATCATCGGCGCCTGGCGGATGGGAAAGGGCAAGCCGGTCTACGTGAACCATCCGCGACGGCGCCCGGCCCTGCGGTACGAATTCGATCCGCCGACGCCATCGCAGATGTTCGCCCGTCTGGGGCTGTTGCTGGTGATTGCCCTCGGCTTCGCCCTCGTCGCGGAGTTCCTGGTTTAAGGCCCATCCCAGCGGCCGATGAAGACCTCAAGCGACGGGCCCGCGGCAAGAAAAAAGTCCGGGCCCCTCGCGCAACCAAGGCAACGTCATGATTCACCGAGACATCAAGGCGGCTCCCGCCGCAGGCCTAGGCGCCTCTTCATTGGCCGGGATCGAGCCGGTCATTGGGTGGTCAAGGACGCCCGGAGCCTGTGCGGCGGCCTGTTCGCAAACCGGACCGGGGCGATCAGGTTTGCCAGGTATGAATGCCAGCGCCGCCCACAATCTGTCATCATGATGCCTGATGGCCTGGAACTCGACGGGCCGCTTGACGAGCATGATGGGGCGGTCCCGCAATGCGGTTCGCGGCGTAGGCGAGCCGGTGAAGAGCGTAAGAACGGCAGCCGAGGCAGCTGGCGTGCGCGCAGGATCGCCGCTGCAATTGGGTCAAGCGCCAAGGGCGCTCATGGCGCTCTCGGCTGAGCAAGCTTTCCCATGCATCGCACTTTCCCAATGGCGCTCGAGATCGGGCTTCACAGAGCGGCAATCTGCATGAAAAACTCGTTTCTCGCTTTCCTCGCGCTGCTTGCATTCTGCGGGCGCGCGGGGGCGGACGCGCCGGCGCCCAACTCACTCAAAATGACGTGCGCCCAAGCCCAGAACTACATCGCCCGGAATGATGGAGCCGTTCTTGCGACCGGAAACGCCTACGCAAGCTTTCATTCCTCCTATTGCTCCGGGCAGCCGGCCTTCGTTCGCACGAAGGACGCGCAATATTGCTATGTCGGTCAGTATTGCGATTGCGAGACCACCTATTGCGCCCAGTCCTTTTTCCAAGGCACGGATGGTTTCCCTTAAGGGCAAGTCTCAAATCCAACGCCTTGCCCCGACCCAAGAACCGACTCATCGACCGCGCCATTCCTTGTCCATCGAGCACGAACGGGGCGGCTACACATGACATTTTCCGGCTCATTCGAAATCGTCTTCACCCTCGCATTGACAGTCGCCGCCGCCTATCCCATCGGCGCCTATATGGCGGACGTATTCGAAAATCGCCCAACCTTTCTCAGTCCAATCGTCGGCCCGATCGAACGGACTTTCTACCGCCTCGCCGGCGTCGAACCGGACGTCGAGCAGAAATGGCACGAATACGCGATTGCGATGGTCGTCTTCGGCGGCGTCTGCATGCTCGGGCTCTATGCCCTTCTCAGGCTGCAAGGCTTCCTGCCGCTCAATCCGCAGGGATTTCCGGGTGTGCCGCCTGACCTAGCGTTCAATATCGCGATCAGCTTCATCACCAACGCGAATTGGCAGGCCTACGGCGGCGAGACAACTCTAAGCCACCTGTCGCAGATGTTGGGCCTTACCGCCAACAACTTCCTCGATTCGGCGGCCGCGATCGCGATCGCGATCGCTCTGATCCGCGCGTTGGCCCGCGACGAATGGGCGACGATCGGAAACTTCTGGGTCGACGCGACCCGCGCGACTCTCTACGTTCTGATGCCGCTCGCGTTTGTCGTCGCGCTCGCCTTCGCAGCCCTCGGCGTTCCTCAGACCCTGATCGGGTCGATCGAAGCCACGACGCTTGAGGGCGCCAAGCAGGCGATATCCATCGGGCCGGTCGCCAGCCAAGAGGCGATCAAGCTCATCGGCGACAACGGCGGCGGGTTCTTCAACGCCAATTCGGCCCACCCATTCGAGAATCCGAGCGCCTGGTCGAATATTATCCAGAACTGGAGCCAGCTCGTGCTGCCGGTGGCGCTCATCTTGGCCTATGGCCGAATGGTCGGAGACCCTCGCCAAGGGCGCGCGATCCTGATTGCGATGGCGGTCCTTTTCGCCGGTGCGCTCGTGGTCTTCTATTGGTCCGAGGTCCGCGGCAATCCGATTCTGACCGCCCTTGGCGTCGAGCCTTCCCTCGGCAACATGGAAGGCAAGGACCTACGCTTTGGCCAAGCCGGAATCGCGCTCTTCGCTCAAGCGACGACGGGCACGGGCACGGGCGCATCGAACGGCGTCCTCGAATCGATGACGCCGCTCGCGGGGATGGCCGCGCTGTTCAATCTTCTGCTCGGCTGCATCTCTCCCGGCGGCGTCGGTACAGGCCTTTACAGCCTGCTGCTGCTCGTCTTCATCACCGCCTTCATCGGCGCGCTCATGATCGGGCGGACGCCCGAATATCTCGGCAAGAAGATATCGACCCGCGATATGCAGTTCGCGCTGTTTGCGCTGCTCGTCTCGCCGGCGCTGGCGCTCATCTTGGCTGCCCTCTCCTCGACGCTGAAGGTCGCGCTCGACAGCCTTGGCGCCGGCGGTCCGCACGGGCTTAGCGAGATCGTCTATGCCTATGCGTCCAGCGCCGCCGACAACGGTTCGGCTTTCGCCGGGCTCAACGCAAATACGCCCTGGTACAATGTCACGACCGGCGTGACGATGTTCTTCGGGCGCTTCGCCCATGCGATTCCGATTCTCGCCATTGCCGGGTCGCTCGCGGCGAAAAAGAAGGCGAAGCCTTCGGCCGGGACCCTGCCAACGGACGGCCCTCTGTTCGTCACGTTTCTGCTTGCCGTTGTCGTGGTCGTGACGCTGCTGCAATTTTTGCCCGCGCTCGCCCTAGGCCCGATCGCCGAACATTTCCTCGCTGGCCAAGGAGCGACATTTTAGTCTAGCGCGCTGTGCCGGGCGGCTGCAGCGCCTGCGCCCGCGTGAATGGCCACTCTTGGCACATTGCTGCGGTATTGTGAGGCGGTCCCTGAATGTCCGCTTTAGGAGGATTGCACCCGTTCGCCAAGCCACCGGGCGAGTGACCGCTATTTGCGCCAAGCGGACCTAAGTGAAACGCGCTGTTCATCCGCATCGGGTCGAAAGCGGCCGAGCTGATTGAAACGGCGGGACAATAATTGCTTGCAGAAAATCAGAAACCACATTAGACTTGCTCCATGGACAATCCTTCTCTTCGAAGCTCAATCGCGGCGCCCGCTCCGGCTTTGGCGCTCCAAGGGGGAGAGGCGGCGGGAAAAATTCTTCCGCGGAAAATCCAGCGTAAACCATTGATAAGTCACGATTCTGACGAGAGAATCCAAGGAAATCCAAGGGAATCCAACCCCCTGATCAAGGGGTTCCAAAGCCAAACAGCCCCGGATCAAGAAATCCCAAACCGGCCGGCCCGTTGACGGGAGGCGCTACGCCGGCTCGATCGCCGGGCCTCGCCTGCTGAACCTCACTTGCCCGGACATTCCTTCTGCAGCCGCTCCATCGCCTGGGCGAAGCCGGTCAGCGAATAGGTGTCGATCGACTGGTGGCCACGGAGCGAGGCGGCCTTGATCTCGAGCTTCGCGCCCTTGCGCATTTCGGCGATCAGCGCGCCCTCTTTCGCCGCGTTCTTGACCCACAGGTCGCCGCCCTTGGGGAGCATGTCGAACGACGACGAATCGTCGACCAGGGCGACCGGGGCCGCGGCCGGGGACGTCTTGCGCCGCGCCTTGGGCTTCGACTTGGCGTCAGGCGTCGAGTCGGCGCCGCTCGCCCCCGGCGAAATGTCGAAGCCCATGATGAACGACACTTCGTTGCGCACCCCTTCCGCCGGGCGGTCGGAAATGAACGCATAGCCCGGATCGCGAACGAGGCCCGCGGGCTGGCGCGATTTCGGTTGCGCGAGCGTGTAGCAGATGCGGCCCTTGCCGACTTCGCCGACGAACACGTTCCAGTCGCCGAAGGTGGCGACCAGGGATGGCTTGGAAGCCGCGTCCTTCGCCGCCGGCTTGGCCGCGGCCTTGGCGGCCGGCTTGGCCTTGGTCGCGGCTGCGGCAGGGGGGAAGGCGCCGGCGGCCGCGACGGCCGCGACGGCCAACCCGATCGCGAGGGACGAAAGGACGAAGCGTGACATCAAGAGCAATCCTTTGAACCGGGCCCCGGCCTTCTAGGGGGCGGGCGCCCAAGCGCAGGCTTCCCTGCCGTCCGATCGGGGCGAAATTCCGGCCTTTCGCCTTGCCGGCCGGCGCACAGGCTGCAATCCTGCGATTGGTTACTGAAAAATAAGTAAATTGGGAGCTGCCCCGTGAAAGCGCTGATCTCACCGTCGCTTGGCCCGGCCGACAATCTGCGGGTCGAGGAGGTCGAGGCGCCTGCGCCCGGCGACGGCGAGGTTTTGGTCGAGATCGCCTATGCGGGGCTCAACTTCTTCGATCTTCTCATCATCGAGGGCAAGTACCAGGTGCGGCCGAAGCCGCCGTTTTCGCCTGGCGGCGAGTTCTCCGGCCGGGTGGCCGCGCTGGGGCCGGGGGCAAAGGGGTTTCAAGCCGGCGACCGGGTGATGGGCTTCTGCTCCTATGGCGCGGCGGCGGAACAGATCGCGGTCCCGGCCGCACGGCTGGCGAAAATCCCCGAGGGGCTCGCGCTCGACAAGGCGGCGGGCCTTTCGGTCGCCTATGGCACCTCGCTTCATGCGCTGAAACAGCGGGGCGAGATGAAGGCGGGCGAGACCCTGCTCGTGCTCGGCGCCTCGGGCGGCGTCGGGCTCGCGGCGGTGGAGATCGGCAACGCGATGGGCGCGAAGGTGATCGCCGGCGCCTCCTCGGACGAGAAGCTCGCCTTCGCGCGCACCCACGGCGCGGCCGAGACGATCAACACCGCGGCCGACGACCTGCGCGCCCGCCTCAAGGAGCTCGCGCCCAAGGGCGTCGACCTCGTCTGCGATCCGGTCGGCGGCGCGCTAACCGAAGCGGCCTTGCGGTCGCTCGCCTGGAAGGGGCGCCTGCTCGTGGTCGGCTTCGCCTCGGGCGAGATCCCGAGGCCCCCGCTCAACATCCCCCTGCTCAAAGGCTGCGACATCCGCGGCGTCTACTGGGGCGAATTCACCTCCCGCGAGCCGGAGGCGCATCGCGACAACCTGGCCCAACTTATGGACTGGGCGAAATCGGGCGTCTTGAGCGTCCACATCCACGCTGCTTATCCGCTCGAGGATTACCGCCAGGCCTTCGACGCGATCGCCAAGCGCCAGACGCTCGGCAAGACCCTGCTCAAGGTGGGGGCGGGGTAGGATTGCGGCCGAAGCTGATCGCGTTAGGCCGTTTTCGGGCGAAAAGTGTGCCGACTAGGGCCGGCTTGAGACGGACCGGAGCGCACGCGAATGTCGCCATTCCATCGCGCCGCGTCGTAGCCTGCGCCCGCGCAAAAAACACGCCCCGCTCAGGGGCGCGGGGCGCAGTTGGACGGCAGAGAATTCGGGA
>DATGHB010000537.1:0-3442 GCA_035308265.1 Roseiarcus sp. | reverse complement strand
GCCCGGGCGAGGTCTATGTCGCGACCGGCGGCTCGCTTCGCTACGCCTTCTGGGGCGAACTCATGTCGACGCGCGCCCGCTATCTCGGCGCGGCCGGCGCGGTGCTCAACGGCTTCGTCCGCGACGCTCGGGGAATTGAGGCGCTCGGCTTTCCGACCTTCTCGCGCGGCCTCTATGCACAGGACCAGGGCCCGCGCGGAAGAGTGATCGACTTCCGGGTGGCGATCGAGATAGAGGGGGTCAGGATCGCCCCCGGCGACCTCATCTTCGGCGACCGCGAGGGCGTGCTCGTCATCCCCGCCGAAATCGAGTCAGAGGCAGTCGAGGCGGCCCTCGCCAAGGCGGCGACGGAGAATAAGGTCGCGGCCGCCATCCGAGGGGGCATGGGAGCGCGCGAGGCGTTCGACACGTTCGGGGTGCTGTGACGGGCGCAGGCGTCTAAGTTTACGGCGCGAGAGCCGTCTCGACCAGCTCGACCCAATAGCTCATCCCATAGGCGAGGGCGTCGTCGTTGAAGTCGTAAGCGGGGTGGTGTAGCTTGGCGGTGTCGCCGTTGCCGAGGAAGATGAAGGCGCCGGGACGCGCTTCCAGCATGAACGAAAAGTCCTCCGCGCCCATGACCGGCGCGCCCTCGTCATCGACATGGGCATGGCCCGCGACCTTGCGTGCGACGCGCGCGGCGAATTCGGTCTCAGCGGCGTGATTGACGGTCGTGGGATAGCCGCGGCGATAGTCGACCCGCGCCGTCGCGCCCCCGGCCGTGGCGAGACCCGCGGCGATCTCATGGATGCGCCTTTCGATGAAATCGCGGGTCGCGGCTTTCAGCGTGCGGACCGTCCCGTTGAGCCAGGCCGATTGCGGAATGACATTGTTGGCCGTGCCGGCGTGGAATTGCGTCACCGAGACGACGCAAGCATCGAGCGGATCGACATTGCGCGAGGCGATGGTCTGAAGCGCGGTCACGATCTGGGCGCCCACCACCAAAGGATCGACGCCCTGATGGGGCATCGCCGCGTGGCCGCCCCGGCCTTCGACGGTGATGGTGATCTCGTCAGCCGAGGCCATCAGCGGCCCCTTGCGCAATTTGAAGGCGCCGACCGGGAGCGCGGGCATGTTATGCATGCCGTAGACTTCCTCGACGCCGAACGTGCCCATCAGCCCGTCGTCGATCATCGCCATCGCGCCGGCGCCGCCCTCCTCGGCGGGCTGAAAGATCACCACCGCCTTGCCGGCGAAGTCGCGAGTTTCAGCTAGACGCCGCGCCGCGCCGAGCAGCATGGCGGTGTGCCCGTCATGGCCGCAGGCGTGCATCTTGCCGGGGATCTTGGAGCGATAGGGGAGGTTGGTTTCTTCTTCGATCGGCAGCGCATCCATGTCTGCGCGGAGCGCGATCGTGCGCGAACTCGAACCCTTCGCGCCGTGAATGACGCCGACCACGCCGGTTCGGCCGATTCCCGTCTTGACCTCGTCGCAGCCGAAGGCGCGAAGCTTGTCGGCGACGAACCTCGCAGTGTCCCCGACATCGTAAAGGAGTCCCGGGTTTTGATGGATTTCGTGGCGCCAGGCGCGGGCGTCGGGAACGAGGTCGTCGATCGCGGATCGGATCGGCATCGGAAGAAGCCTCCCTGCGGATCGCGACAGGTTGATGACGTAGAGGGCGGCCTGTCAACCGGCATACGGCGGTCGCCGCTCGCGAAGCGCCTTAAGCGGAATTGTGCTTGAGCTCCTTGACGATCGCGTCGCCCATCTCGCTCGTCGACACCGTGGAGCCGCCCTCGCTGCGAATATCGGCGGTGCGGATTCCCGCCGCAAGCACGCCGGCGATCGCCGCGTCGAGCCGGTCGGCCGTCTCGCCAAGCCCGAACGAATAGCGCAACGCCATGCCGAACGACCCGATCATCGCAATCGGATTGGCGACCCCCTTGCCGGCGATGTCGGGGGCCGATCCGTGGACTGGCTCGTAGAGCGCCTTGCGCCGTCCGCTCTTCGGATCGGCGTCGCCGAGGGAGGCGGACGGCAGCATGCCGAGCGACCCGGTCAGCATCGACGCGACGTCGGAGAGCATGTCGCCGAACAGATTGTCGGTGACGATGACGTCGAACTGCTTGGGCCAGCGGACGAGCTGCATGCCGAGCGCGTCGGCCAGCTGATGCTCGAGCTTGACGTCCGGATATTCCCGCTTGTGCAGCGCGGTCATCACTTCGTTCCACAAGACGCCGGACTTCATCACGTTGCGCTTTTCGGCCGAGGTGACCTTGTTTCCACGGGTCCGCGCGAGTTCGAAGGCGGTCCGCCCGATCCGCTCGATCTCGTAAGTGTCGTAGACCTGGGTGTCGATCGCGCGGCGCTGACCGTTGCCGAGATCGGTGATCGTTTTCGGCTCGCCGAAATAGACGCCGCCGGTGAGTTCCCGCACGATCATGATGTCGAGCCCCTCGACGACCTCGGGCTTCAGCGACGAAGCGGAGGCCAGCGCCGGATAGCAGATCGCGGGGCGCAGATTGGCGTAGAGGCCGAGCTCCTTGCGCAACCGCAGAAGCCCCGCCTCGGGGCGGACGTCATAAGGAACCCCGTCCCATTTCGGTCCGCCGACGGCGGCGAGCAGGATGGCGTCGGCGCCTTGCGCGAGGTCCATGTCCGATTCGCCGATCGCTTTCCCGTGCTTGTCGTAGGCGCCCCCGCCGACCAGCCCTTTTTCGGTTTCGAATTTGGCGCCGCCCTCGCTATTGAAGTGGGCGATGATCTTCTCGGCTTCGGCCATCACCTCCGGGCCGACGCCGTCGCCGGGAAAAAGCAGGAGCTTGTAGGTCGCCATGATCCGTCACGTTGATGTCAGGGGAGCGTGGGGTGGTGTGCTAGACGATTTCGTTATCTTGCGAAAGCCCCGGATTGGCCTGCGTCAGCCAGGGCGGAGGCCAACGCCATGAGCGCGGTGAACAGCGCCTCCGCCGACGGCTTCATTCGGCGATTGCCGAAGGAGATCGGCTTCTTTCTCGTTCATGGGGCCGATGAGGGGCTTGCTCACGAGCGGACCAAGGCCATCATCCAGAGCCGCATCGGCGCCGACCCCGATCCGCTGCGCCTCGTGCGCCTCGAGGGCGATGCGGTCGCCCGGGACCCTGGCGCGCTCGCCGACGAAGCCTATGCGATCCCGATGTTCGGGGGATTAAGGGCGATCTGGATCGACGCCCAGGCGCGCGATCTTCTGCCCGCGCTCGAGCCTCTGTTCGCGAGGCCGCCTGCCGACTGCGCGATCGTCGTCAAGGCGGGGCAGCTCAAGAAGGGGACAGCCTTGCGGACGGCGTTCGAAAGCTCGGCCGCGCGCGCGGCGATCGAATGCTATTCCGACGACTCGAGCACGCTGGAAGCGCTGATCGAAGCGGAAGCGCGCGCCGCCGGACTCGCCATCGCGCCGGACGCCCGCGCCGCGCTTGTCGACCTC
>DATGHB010000536.1:0-6712 GCA_035308265.1 Roseiarcus sp. | reverse complement strand
CAATAGGAGACGCTGGGTCCGCCGGTGGGCAGGAACACCAAGCCGCTCGTCGAATCGACCGCAATCGGCGCCCAGACGTTCCCGCCGCCGCTGAGGCGCGTCCCGTCGCGGGCCGGCGAGGGGTCGACCCGCCAGCGCGTCGCGCCGGTCCGCGCGTCGAGGGCGCGCACCTCGGCGCCGGGCGTGCCGGCGCGGCTCATGTCATCGATCGAGGAGCCTACGATCAGCGCGTCGCCCAGCACCGCCGGCGGCGAATCAAGCACGAGCTCGCCGGGATAGAGCTGCGAGGGAACAGGGGTCAGCGTAACGACGCCGTGGTCGCCGAACCCTTCGCAGGGGCGGCCGGTAGCGAGATCGAGTTCGATCACCCGCGCATCCAGAGTGGCCAGCGCGACGCGGGCGCGGCAGGCGGCGTCCGGCGCCGCTTCGGCGTCGCGCCAGACGGCGACGCCGCGGCAGACGAAGTCGGAGTTCGGCTTAAGATCGGCCGGGAGCTTTGGGTCGAACGCCCATTCCTGCCGGCCGGTCAGCGGGTCGACCGCGATGACCCGGTCGCTCGGCGTACAGATGAGGAGCCTGCCATCGGCCAGGATCGGGGTGTCCTCGAAGCTCATGCCGTTCGGGCCGGCGCGAGGCTGCTCGCCGGTATGGAAGGTCCAGGCGGTCTTGAGCAGATGCACGTTGTCGCGGGTGATAAGCCCGGCGCTGGAGTAGCGGCGCCCGCCCGCGTCGCCGCCATAAGCCGGCCATCCCTGCGCCACAGCGAGACCAGGCAGGAGCACAAGCGCGACGACGAGCAACAGGCAGCGCATGCGGCGTGCTTTCCCTGGCGGCGAAAGCCCCTTCGTTCTCGAACAACCTTGGCGGCAATTTGGCGGATCGACGCGATCAGCGATGAGCGCTGATCGGCATCGTACTGGCGACCGTGACCACCGACATCATCATGTTGTTGCCGATGCTCGGGGCCGGCGCGACGGCCATGCTGACACCCACTCTCATCAAGGATCCGCCGATCTACGATTCGCTGCGCGAGCGGACGGTGAATCCTAACCCTGAAGTCCGACCTGAGAACGCTCGCACAAACGTGAAGTCGACTCCACGGCTTATCGTCACGGCCCTTCAGCCCAGCGCTTCATGCCTAAGCTTCGAAATTTGGCGCGCGCGGCGCTATGAAGTTCGTCGGCCTTCGTCGCGTCGCCTCTCGCGGCGACGATGTCGCCGAAAGTCCGCAGCCGTGACCCTGCTCAGGCCAAGACCCAACCGCTGCGCAAGCTCATGGCCTTCTTGTTTGCGGTTTCGGCCGCTTCGCAATCGACGTTGACGAGGGATGCCGCTCTGACGCGCAGCAATTCCGCTTCAACAGCGCGATGTCCGCACGCCCTTGCAACGCCAAGCGCGCTCTCGGCGACATCGAGGGCTCGTTTGGGGTCCCGCGGCGCGAGCGTCTCGCCGAGCAGTGCGCCCGTCAACGAGGTAAGATATTGCGTGTGAATCTTTTGCGATCTGTCGAGCGCGGCTTCCAGCATTGGGACGGCGGTCTCGAATTCCCCGGCAAAGACCTTGACCGAGCCCGCGCGAATGCCGAACCACGTCGACGCAAAGGCGCGGGGACGACCGTTTACGTCGTCGGACCGTAAGTCGAGCGCACCCGGAGGAGAGAATTTGCCGTGACCGCCAACCGCCCTCTGTTTCGTAAGCTCGACAATCTCCTGCTTCGCGTCGCCGACCTTGACGCGGCCGTCTCCTTCTATCGCGACCGCCTTGGGCATCGGGTGCTTTGGCGAAGCGAGGAATCGGTCGGGTTCGCCCTTCCGGACACCGACGCCGAACTCGTGTGCCACTTGCGCATCGGCCCGGAAACCGATGTTCTGGTTGACAATGTCGAGGAGGCGTTCGCGCTCTTCCTCAGCGCCGGCGGCGAGCGAGTCGAACCTCCGTTCGACATCGCGATCGGCCGCTGCGCGCGCGTCCGCGACCCGTTCGGCAATGAACTCACCCTGCTGGACCAGTCCAAGGGCAGGCTGGCGACCGACGCGGAAGGCCGGGTGACCGGCGTCGAGCCAAGGCCCCTCGACCCAAGAGGGCGGCAAGCGAATCGGCGTCAACCTCGGCCCTGACGGTTTGGAGGCATGACAAAGCGAAAGCATGACAAAGTCTTGACAAAAAACCGAAGCAGGCGCTATATGATTCTCACGATCAGAATCCGATCCGCGCATGGCCGTCAGCCGGGTAAGGCGAGGAAAGGAGAGGTCGCTGCCCTCTGTCAGCGCGTGACCACAACCCGTTGCGCGAGTCTCGGAAGGGAGCAAGTTTTTTTATTTGATTCGCTTGTAACCCATTGAAAAGTCTCGATTAGGAAAAATAAGCGCTAGTAAAAGCCAGCAAATTTACTGGCGCCTACTCGCGTTTACGCGGATTTTACTGGCGTTTGCGAGCCCATAATTTCGCGCGCCGGTTGTATCCAGGCCTGGCAAGCCGCCCCCGCCGATTTGACGCTTGCGTCCGGGCCAATGTTCTGCAAACGTTCGCTCGGGTCCAATCAGCCCGGGCGGGGGGCGGACATGGTGGCGCGGGTTTCCACGGTGGCCTTCGAGGGGGTCGAGGCCAAGCCGGTCGACGTCCAGGTGCAGATTGCCGCCGGCACGGTCGCCTTCACCATCGTCGGCCTCGGCGACAAGGCGGTCGCCGAGTCGCGCGAGCGGGTCCGCTCGGCCCTCATCGCCTCCGGCCTCGCGCTTCCGGCCAAGCGCATCACCGTCAATCTCGCCCCCGCCGACATGCCCAAGGAGGGCAGTCATTACGACCTGCCGATCGCGCTCGCGGTCATGGCGGCGATCGGGGCTATCCCCGCCGATGCGCTCGACGGCTTCGCGGTGATCGGCGAGCTCGCCCTCGACGGGGCGATCAGCGCCGTCGCTGGCGTCTTGCCGGCGGCGATCGCCGCCAACGCCGCAGGCAAGGGCTTGATCTGCCCCGCCTCCTGCGGTCCCGAGGCGGCCTGGGCGTCATCCGACCTCGACATCCTCGCCCCCCGCTCGCTGATCCAGCTCGCCAACCATTTCAAGGGCTCCCAGGTCCTCTCCCGCCCCGAGCCGGCGCTCCGCGCTTCGGCCGGATCGCAGCCGGACCTGCGCGACATCAAGGGTCAGGAGAGCGCCAAGCGGGCGCTGGAAGTCGCCGCGGCCGGCGGGCACAACCTTCTCATGTGCGGCGCGCCGGGGGCGGGCAAGTCCATGCTCGCCCAGCGCCTGCCCTCGATCCTGCCGCCGCTCACGCCGCGCGAACTCCTCGAAGTGTCGATGATCCATTCGGTCGCCGGCGTGCTGGCGGGGGGCGCGCTGACCGACCGGCGCCCATTCCGCAGTCCCCATCATTCGGCCTCGATGCCGGCGCTGGTCGGTGGCGGCGTTCACGCCAAGCCCGGCGAGATCTCGCTCTCCCACAACGGCGTCCTGTTCCTCGACGAACTGCCGGAGTTCCAGCCTCAGGTCCTCGACAGCCTGCGCCAGCCGCTCGAGACCGGCGAAGTGGCGATCGCGCGCGCCAATCATCGCGTCGTCTATCCGGCGCGGTTTCAGTTGGTCGCGGCGATGAATCCGTGCCGGTGCGGCATGGCCAACGAGCCGGGCTACGCCTGCAAGCGCGCGCCCAACGACCGGTGCGTCGCGCAATATCTCGGCCGCCTCTCCGGCCCGCTCATCGATCGCTTCGACCTTGTCGTCGACGTGCCGTCGGTCTCGGCCGCGGACCTGATGACGCCGCCGGCGCGCGAGGGCTCGGCCGAGGCCGCCGCCCGGGTCATGGCGGCGCGCAAGATCCAGCTCGCGCGCTATGCCGGGCTTGGACTGGACGGCGTCGTCTGCAACGCCGGCGCGCCGGCCAGCGCCATCGAGGAGATTGCGGAAGCGGACGCCTCCGGCCTCGCGCTGTTGCGCGACGCCGCCGAGCGGCTGCGTCTTTCGGCGCGCGGCTATCATCGGGTGCTCAAGCTCGCCCGCACCCTCGCCGACCTGGACGGCGGCGGTCCGACCGCTCGCGAGCATTTGGCGGAGGCCCTCTCCTACCGCGGCGCGCCCGACCGCGCCGCCGCGGCGGCGTAATGGTTAGCGCGGCGCAAACGCATAGAATTCGCTCCAATTCCGCAAAGAAATCGCAACGGCGGCCTGAAACCATGGATCGCGCAGCCGATGGCGCTAAGGCCGGGCTGGCCAGGATTGCGGATGGATTTGGGCGCCGGGTTGGCGGACTTTGCGGTTCATGCGTTGTGGCTTCAGGCCGGCGCGATGATCGCTCTGGCGATCGGCCTTGCGGCCGCCGTCGCTCGCGCCCGGGCGCGAACGGAAGCGCGCGCGGCGCGGATCGCCGCCGAGAACGAGGGGCTGCGCGACGAACTCTGGCGCCTCAAGGAGGCGGCGGGCGAGCGCGACCGGGCGGAGGCGGCGAGCGAGGCCAAGTCGCGCTTTCTCGCGACCATGAGCCACGAAGTCCGCACCCCGATCAGCGGCATTCTCGGCATGGCCGACCTTTTGCGGGAGGCCTCGCTCGGCCCCGAAAACGCCAGCTACGTCGAAGCCATCCGCAGCTCGGGGAGCGCCCTGATCGCGCTGATCGACGAGATCCTCGATCTGGCCAAGATCGAGGCAGGCCGTTTCGACCTCGTCGTCGAGACGGTCGATCTGCGCCGGCTGGCCGAGGGCGTGGTCGAACTGCTCGCGCCGCGCGCCCAGAGCAAAGGCATCGAGATCGCCGCCTCGTTCAGCGCCGCGGCGCCCCGCTTCGTTCGCGGCGACGGCCTGCGCTTGCGCCAAGTTCTCATGAACCTCGCGGGCAATGCGGTCAAATTCACCGACCGCGGCGGCGTCTGTGTGACGGTCGAGCGCGGGCGTACGGGCGCCGCCCAATTCTCGGTGATCGACACCGGGCCCGGCGTGCCGGCGGACCGCAGGGCGGCGATTTTCGACAGTTTCGAACAGGGCGACGGCTCGCACGCGCGCCGCTTCGAGGGCGCGGGACTAGGGCTCGCGATCTCGCGCGAACTTGTCCGTCTCATGGGCGGCGAAGTCACCCTTGCCGATAATCCGGGCGGGGGGTCGATCTTCGCTTTCGCCCTCCGCTTGCCGGAATGCGCCGCCAGCGAGCCGCTTGCCTCAGAGGAGAGGCGGAGCGCCCCGGAGGGAACGCGCGCCCTCATCATCGCCGATTCTCCGTTCGAGGCGCCGGCGATGAGCGCCCGCCTTGAGGAAGCGGGCGTCAGCGTCGAGCGCGCCACCGGCCTCGATTCCGGCCTCGAAGCGTTGAGCGGCCCCGAGAAGCCCGACGTTGTCATTGTCGATTGCGCGCTAGGGCCGGAGGCGACCAATCGACTCGCCCGAGCCGCGCGCGAGGCGGGGGTCCGGCGGAGCGTCCTGCTGTTTTCGCCATTCGAAAGGCGGGCCTTCGGGCAGACCGCGCTCAAGGGTTTCGACGGCTGGCTGGTCAAGCCGGTCCGCACGCGCTCGCTCTTTGAGCGCGTAGCGTGGGGCGTTCCGCCCGCCGCCGGCCCGCCGCCGCGCCTCTCTCCCTCGGCGGCGGTCCGCCGCGCGCTTGTCGCCGAGGACAACGACATCAACGCCCTCATCGCCCAAAAGGCATTACGGCGCCTCGGCTTCGACGTGGTGCGTGCGAGCGACGGCGAGGAGGCGGTGCGTCTGGCTGCGCCGATCGCGCCGCTTAGGTCGCGCCCATTCGACGTCATCCTGATGGACCTCAAGATGCCCGGCCTTGACGGCTACGAGGCCACCCGCCGCCTGCGGCGGCTCGAGGCCGCCTGCGGCTGGTCGCCGACGCCGATCGTCGCGCTGACGGCCAACGCCTTCGACGAGCGGAAGGGCTCTCCTTCAGCAGCGGGCTTCGATGCGTTCCTCGTCAAGCCGGTCGAGTTCGGAGCGCTGGCCGGGACGGTCGAGCGGGTTTGCGCCGCCCGGGGGGCGCCGTGGCTGGAGCGGCTGCGCGCGTCATGAGACCCGAGCGATCGAGCCGTCTGGCCACGAAGCCTTGTCGATACAACCAGCGCACGAATTTCACGCCAGCAAAAGCCAATAAAATCCGCGTAAACGCTCGTAGGCGCCAGTAAATTTGCTGGCGTTTACTAGCGCTTATTTTTCCGAATCAGGACTTTTCAATGGGTTACAGCGGAAAACAATAAAAAATCTTCCCCTTTCCGCGCTCGCCGTCGAGGTTGCGCGGCTAACGACGCCGGGCGCGCACGCACCCGCGTTCCTCGTCAGCGTCTGGCGCAAGCGGGATCGAATTCCGATCGTGGGAACGTGTATAGTCGAGATTTCTGTTTTTGTCAAGAGCTTGTCGACCGGGCTCGATCGGGACGGTCTTCCGTCGACGGCTCCTGGCGCCGCTCCGATGACGGGGATCACGCGAGCGCATGCGTTCGCCTCCAATCCGCATCCCGGTTTGAGCGATTCGGTCCGGGCGGATCCTCCGCGCCCCCTTTCGGCGAAAAACCGGCTTCCACTTTTTCGCGGCGCGCTCTAAGAGAAGGCGACCGGTCGTCCGGGCCGGCGATTGCGCCCGTAGCTCAGCTGGATAGAGCGTTGCCCTCCGAAGGCAGAGGCCACAGGTTCGAATCCTGTCGGGCGCGCCACTTCCGAACAAAACTGGGCACTCCAGCGGGACCGCTACCACCGCCGGCGGCGACGAGCCGTTCGAGGATGCTTTT
>DATGHB010000535.1:0-3759 GCA_035308265.1 Roseiarcus sp. | reverse complement strand
GTCCTGCAAATCGTGCAGGATCGGCAGCATCGCTCCACGCATCGCACGCTTACGATCGATCAGCGTTCGCGCCAGATCGGCGTCAAACGCCATTCTTCCGGGCATGACAACCTTCCTCCCGCCTCGCCATAACAATGCGCCCGGGGAGGCTCGGGTTCAAATTAAACGTTTGAAAGGATCGATAGAAAAATCCTATCGGGCTGTCCGTTCCTCCCCGCCAAGTCCAGCCTGGCCAAGTTGGCCCTCGCCAAGTCGGTTTGGCGGCTTAATCAGCGCCGCAATGTCGGCGGGGAACTGCATCGCGAACAGGTTGCGGGCCAGCGGAGAGGGCGGCTCGCGGTCGCTCATGACCAGACCGACCGTGCGTCGCGCGGTCGGCTCGACCAGCTCGATCGCCCGGGCGCCCGCCGGCAGGCCGAAGAAGCGCAGCAACTGGCGCGGCACGATCGCCGACCACTGGCCCAAGCTCACGTGCGAGACGAGGTTGTAGATCGAGTTGGTCTCCACCGCCGCGACCGGCGTCGCCCCGACCGAGCGGAAGACGCCGTCAATGATCCGCCGGTTCTGCATGTCTGGCGTGAGCAGGCACAAAGGCGCGCTCGCCGCCTCGCGCCAGGCGACTTGCGAGCGGCTGGCGAACGGGCCGGCCGCTGGGGTCAGGAACAGATAGTCCTCGACATAGAGCGGCTTGGTCTTGACCCGCCCCAGCGGTTCGGCGTCGAGATAGGTGAGGCCGGCATCGAGCTCGAACGCTTCGATGCCGCGATCGATTTCCTGGCTGTTCATCGAAAAGACGGCCACGGTCACGCCCGGAAAGCGGGCGTAGAACGGACCGGTGAGCTGGGAGACGACGGGGAGCGCGGTCGGAATCGCCCCGATCCGGAGGCGCCCGGTCAGGCCCTTGTCGATCTCCTCGAGCCCGTGGCGAAGATTCTCGACCTCGGCCAGAATCCGATGCGCATGCTCAAGCGCCACCTGCCCCTGCGGGGTCAGGCCGACGTAGCGGTGGCCGCGCTCGACGAGCGGCGCCCCGAGTTCGTCTTCCAGCAGGCGGACGGCCGCCGACAGGGTCGGCTGCGACACGTGACAGGCCTCGGCGGCGCGGCCGAAATGCTTTTCACGCGCGAGCGCCGCGAGATATTCGAGCTGCCGGAGCACCATGATCCCGTTCCAGGCTGTTTCTCGTGGCGCCGGGTCGACACAAGGTCAATAGCGGGTTCCTATGGCTCAAGCCCCCGACACGGTCCGCAGATCGCCCTATTTGACGATTACGCAGCGTCCCGAATGGAGGTCCGATGCCGGAAGCCCAACCCCCTGCGGCCCCGCGATCGCGAGCGTTCGCGATCCGCGCGGTCGCAGCCGCAGCCGCGGTCATCACGGCCGGCGTCCTCGCGTTCGTGCTCACGAGCCCGCCCGGAGGGCCCCGCGCGGCCCTGATCGGCGGGCCTTTCGCGCTTCAGGACGGGAACGGCGGGACGGTCAGCGATCAGACGCTCAAGGGGCGGCCGTATCTCGTCTATTTCGGCTACACCCACTGCCCCGACGTCTGCCCGACCGAACTCGCCAAGATTTCCGACATTCTCTCCACGATGGGGGACAAGCCTATTCCCGCGCTGTTCATCACCGTCGACCCGGAGCGCGACACGCCAAGGGTCATGGCCGACTATGTCAGCAGCTTCAATTCCGCCATCGTCGGGCTGTCCGGCGCGCCCCAGGCGGTCGAAGCGGCGGAGAAGGCGTTTCGGGTTTACGCCCGCAAGGGTCAGCCGCAGGCGGACGGCGACTATTCGATGGACCACTCTTCGATCGTCTATCTGATGGACAAGAACGGGGCCTTCGTCGAGGCCTTCAACGTCGAGCGCCCGCCCGCCGACGCGGCCAAGGAACTGGAGAAGTATCTCTGAGATCCAGCCGCCATTGCCCGGCGGGGCGCGGCTTGCTAGAGCGCATCGCCTCCGCCGGCGCCCGCAAAACGACGCGCCGCGAGACGCGCCGATTGTGAGAAAGCCCGAATGGACAAGTTCACCACATTGACCGGGGTCGCCGCGCCGCTGCCGATCGACAACATCGACACCGACATGATCATCCCCAAGCAATATCTCAAGACGATCAAGCGCACGGGCTTAAGCGCGGGGCTGTTCGCGGAGATGCGCTACCGCGACGACGGATCCGAGAATCCCGACTTCGTGCTCAACAGGCCCGCCTACCGCAAGGCGGCGATCATCGTCGCGGGCGACAATTTCGGCTGCGGCTCCTCGCGCGAACACGCGCCCTGGGCGCTGCTCGACTTTGGCGTCCGCTGCGTGATCGCGACCGATTTCGCCGACATCTTCTACAACAACTGCTTCAACAACGGCATTCTGCCGGTCAAGGTTTCGCGCGAGGACCTGGCCAAGCTGATGGACGACGCCGAGCGCGGCGCCAACGCGACGCTGACCGTCGATCTTCCGGCCCAGGAGATCCGGGGGCCCGACGGCGGCGTGGTCCGGTTCGAGATCGACGCCTTCCGCAAGCGCCGCCTGATCGAGGGCCTCGACCAGATCGGGCTCACGCTCAAGGAAGCGCCGGCGATCGAGGCGCACGAAAAGAAGGCCGCCGCGGCTCACCCCTGGCTGTGACCGCCGTTGAGACGCAGCGTTTGGGTTTTCTTGGTGGCTACGTGTTTCGGTTTGAAACCCCCCGCTTCTGAGGGTTGGAAAAGCTTGGATTTCCTTGGATTCTCTCGTCCGAACCGAGACTTTTCAATGGGTTACGACGGATTTTCCGCGGGAAGAATTTTTCTCTGCCCTTCCCTGGCGTCAAGAGGTGCGGCGACTGGAGCTCGCGGTCCTGGGGTCGTTCGGAAAGTCTGAACTAACCATGGGAGCGAGCTTAACCTGATTTCTGGTTCTCTGCAAGAGATTGTCGTGCGCGCCGTCACCTGACGGGTGTCGGCTTTCGACCCGAAGCGGAAGGTCGTCGCTACCGATTCAATGTCGCGAACGGACGTAAAGCACCCGTTGCGGATGGCGGCCTTGGACGCCTCAATTGGGTGGAAAGTGAGCCTACAGGTGTCGCTCCGGGAAGGACCGGAGTCCGCGGCATAGCCGGCGTCCATAGCGAGCGCGAAACAGTTTCACGGCGCAAGACCAGCCGCGCGTCGGGGCCGCCTTCGTCCGAATCGTGACCGCTCATTCCTCCGGCATCCCGGCTTTGCGCAGGCCGTCGTAGATCCGCTTGTTCATCTCGATAAAGCTTGAACCGCCCTGCTTGGGGGCCAGGGAGTTGAAGTACGCACGGAACGCCGCGATCGTCTTGAGCCCCCCGGCGGAGGGCAGCGCAAGGTAGCGCTTGAGCGCCTCGCGCGCTTCGGCGTCATGACCGTTCAAGGCGAGCGCCGCCACAAGGATCGAATGAATGTACTGGGGGCCGCCGATCGGATTGACTGAGATCGCCTGGCGAGCCCATTCGATCGCCTGGTCGTAACGCTGCAACCCGAAATTGCCCGCCGCCTTGCCGCCATAAATATGGGCGAGGTACGGATCGTGCGGGCTCAGCAGCATCGCTCGGTCGAAATATTTGAGCCCCTCGTCGTACTTCCCTAGCCATTCGTAGGCGAAGCCTAGGCTAGCGACGGCGTACACGTTGGAGGGGTCTAGGGCCAACGCGCGTAGGTCCTCCGGCACGGATTCCTCCGTACGCCCCTGGAACCGGAGGATGATGGCCTTCAAGTCGTGAAGTGGACCTGAATCCGGATCGAGGGCGAGCGCCTTGGACGCA
>DATGHB010000534.1:0-9512 GCA_035308265.1 Roseiarcus sp. | reverse complement strand
TCTGACCGAAGCCGAACTCGCCGCCATCGAGCGCGCCCTGCCGGTCGGCTTCGCCGCCGGCGAGCGCTATTCCGATCAGCAGTGGGTGGGGATTCAGAAGTACTGAGACGCGGGCTTCCCGGCCATGGCCCGGACCCTCATCCGGTTCGATTTGGGTTTTCTTGGTCCGTGCGGTTTCGCCCGCGAAAACCCCCCGTTCAGGGCTATTGGATTTCCTTGGATTTCCTTGGATTTCTTCGTCCGAATCGAGACTTGTCAATGGGTTACGCGGGATGTTCGGCCAAAAGATTTTTCGCGCGCCTTTTCCCCTGAGCGGTGAGCGGCGCCGGGGCGGAGCCCCGGTCAGGGCGATGCGGAAGCGCGGAAATGTTCATGAGGTAAGCTTAACCCTGTTTCTGATTACCAGCAAGCAATTTGTTTTAGGGATGCCGCCCGGACGGCGGGCTGCGCCTCGATTCGGCCCGCTCAGCGGAAGGCCAGCGGCCCATTCTCCGACGAGACGCCGAACAGGGCGCGTATGCCCTCGAGCAGACGCCGCGTCGGCGTGCCCTCGACCAGGGTGGCGAGATAGTCCTCCGCCCACCTCCTCACATCGTGCTCCATCAGATACTCGAGCATCGGCGCGTGGCGGGCGCACCGCTCGGCCAAGGGCATCTCCAGGGCGCGCTTCAGCGCCGCCGCGAGAGCGTCGGTCTCGTGGGGATTGACGATCAGCGCGCGGTCCAGCTCTTTCGCCGCGCCGGCGAATTGCGACACCACCAGCACGCCGGGATCCTCCGAATCCTGGGCGGCCAGATATTCCTTGGCCACCAGATTCATGCCGTCGCGGAGCGGTGTCACCATCGCGACATGGGCGGCGCGATAGAGGCCCGCCAGGACCGTGCGCGAATAAGAACGGTTGACGTAACGGATCGGCGTCCAGGTCGCGTCGCCAAAACGGCCGTTGATCATGCCGATCAGGCCGGTCACCTCGCTTTCGATCTCCCCATATTGCTTGACGTCGGAGCGGCTCTTCGGCGTGATCTGCAACAGCGTCACCTTGCCGCGCCACTCGGGATTGGCCTCGAGCAGCCGCTCGAACGCCTTCAACCGATGGGGAATGCCTTTTGAATAGTCGAGTCGGTCGACGCCGAGGACGAGCCGGCTGTCGCCGAGGCTCTCCCGCACGAACGAGATCATCTCCGAGCGTCCCGCGTTGCGCGCGAGCCGCATGTAGGCTTTGGTTTCGATGCTGACCGGGAAGGCGCCGAGGCGCACCTGCCGGCTCTCGATCTCGAACGCGCCGCTCCGAACCTGGACCGCGCCGATCGTCGTCAGGTAACGGGCGAAATTGTCGCGGTCGTTCTCGGTCTGAAAGCCGACGAGATTGTAGTGGGAGAGGCCGCCGATGATCTCCCTGTGGTGTGGCAGGGTCTGCAGAATGTCGGGCGGCGCGCACGGCGTATGAAGGAAAAACCCGATCGTGTTGCGATGGCCGCGCGATCTCAGCTCGCGTCCGAGCAACATCAGGTGATAATCGTGCACCCAGATCACGTCGTCGTCCTTGATGAGCCCGCTCAAGCGGTCGGCGAACAGGCGATTGACCCGCATGTAGCCGCTCGCGTCGGCGCGCGAATATTCCTGGAGGTCGACCCTGTAATGGAGGATCGGCCACAGCACGCTGTTGGCGAGGCCGTTGTAATATTCCTGGATGTCGTTCTGCGACAGGTCGATGAGGACGTAGGTGAGCTTGTTGAGGTCGACCGCATGCGGTTCGCCGTTCGGCTGATCGGAAACCTTGCCGCTCCAGCCGAACCACATTCCGTTGCGATTTTTCAGCGCTGCCTTCACCGCGACCGCCATGCCCCCGGCCAGCGGCGCGCGCGGGGTCTCCGGAACAGCCACCCGGTTGGAAACGATGATCAGTCGCGCGCCCATGCCTCCTCCCAGCTCGACGACAGCCGCGTCGCCGTGTTGATGATGCCAGCCATGGAGTAGGTCTGCGGCAGATTTCCCCACAGTTCTCCGGTCTCCGGGTGGATGTCCTCTGACAGCAAACCATAAGAGTTGCGGCTCGCAAGGATGGATTCGAACCGCTCGCGCGCTTCGTCCGCGCGGCCGATCTGTCTCAACGCGTCAACGTACCAAAAGTTGCAGGCCAGGAAGGCGGTTTCCGGCGCGCCGAGGTCGTCGGGGGCCGTATAGCGCATGATCCATCCGTTGCGGGAAAGCTCGCGGCCGATCGTGTCGCAGGTCTTGATGAAGCGAGGGTCGTTCGGCGATAAAAGCCCAAGCTCGGCGACCAGAAGCAGGCTGGCGTCGAGATCCGGCGAGCCGAAGGCGCCGGTCAGCGCGCCGCGTTTTTCGTCCCATCCTTCTTTCAGAATCCGCTCGCGCAGGGCGCGCGCGTTGGTCGCCCAATACTTGGCGCGGTCGGCGATGGCGAGTCGCCGGGCGATGCCGGCGAGCCGATCGCAGGCGGCCCAGCACAAGGTCGCGGAGTAGGTGTGGGCGCGCGAGCGCTTGCGATATTCCCACAAACCGGCGTCGGGCTCGAAAGCGCGGGTTATGGCGCGTTCGCCGAGACCCTCGAGGAGGCGGAACAGCGCCTCGTCTCCCATTTTCGGCAGCCGTTCGTCGACGAACATCTGCGTCGCGGCAAGCACGACGCTGCCATAGACGTCGTTTTGAATTTGATCCGCCGCCTGATTGCCGACCCGCACCGGGCCGTGGCCAAGGAAGCCCTTGAGATCGGTCGCTATGGTTTCCTCGAGCGAAGCGTACGGCACGATTCCATGCACGGGGCGGATGTCCTCGCCGATCGTGGCGATCGTGGTGATATAGTGAATATACGATTCCATGATCTGAGTGGCGCCGAGCCGGTTCAGCGCGTCGACGACGAAATAGGCGTCCCTCAGCCAGCAGTAGCGATAGTCCCAGGTGCGCGTCGACGACCGGGCCTCGGGCAGGGACGTTGTGTGCGCGGCGATGATGGCGCCGGTTTCCGCGAAGCTGCAGAGCTTGAGCGTGATCGCCGCGCGCACCACTTCGGCCTGCCATTCGTAAGCGAGCGCGAGGTTGCGCACCCAGGTGTGCCAATAGTCGCGGGTGCGGTCGAGAAACTCCCGGCTGGTGGTGTCAATAGCGCTGAGGAAGGGGTCGTCCACGCCGAAGATGAGGTTGAGCGGCCGGGTCAGCGGGAAGGAAATCTCGTTGACAATGTACGAGAGCGGGGCGTCGGTCGTCAGGCGCAGAACCTGTCCGCCGCCCATGTATCGGATGTGGTTGGAGCCGAAGACGAAACTGGTGATCGGAGACCCATAGTGGTGGGTTGGGCGCACGCGAATCGTTATGCGGGGCAGGCCCGCGATCGGTTCGATGCGACGGATGAGCTGCGGCGGCCGGTACACGCGCTCGTAATGATCGAAGTTTGGCGCGAAATCCGAGACGCGCACCTTCGAGCCGTTCGCATCCGTCAGAACCGTCTCGACGATGGCCGTGTTGCGCATGTACCGAGACTCGGTTTCGACTCGCTCCGCGAGCGTGATGTCGCAGAATCCTTTCTCCTCGTCGCCGGCGATGAGCCGCGAAAACACGGGATCGGAATCGAACAGCGGAAAGCACCACCATACGATGCGGGCGTTGCGATTGACGAGCGCCGCCGCGCAACTGTTGCCGATCAGCGCCAGATCCAAAGTCTCGGTTTTCGTCTGCTCTTGCGCGGTCATTCGCCGCCACCGCGACCGACGAATTCGGCGAGCCAGCCTCGGACCGCGCTCGGCTCCGCGAACGTCCCGATCGCCCCCGGCCGCCGCTTGCCCACGGAAAAGGCGTAGCCTCCCCGCGCGGCGACGACGGCAAAGCCGCTTTCGTCGGTCGTATCGTCGCCGACAAAGACCGGCGTCCGGCCGCGGAATGGCGGCGCGGAAAGAAACGCGGCGATGGCGCCGCCCTTGTCGCAACCCGGCGCCTTCAGCTCAATCGCATAATGCGCGCTCATGACTTCAACCGGGATTTGGGAAGAATCGATGAGCCGAACAACGGCCTCGCGCAGACGCCGCTCCGATTCAAGCGCCAGGCGGTAATGAACAGTGAAACTGAAGCGCTTGTTCTCGACGAACGCGCCCGGGAACGCCGCGGCGATCCGGGTCAGATCCGCCCAAAGCGATTGTGGCAACGCCCTCGCCGCGGGGGCCGATGTCGGCGGCAAGCCGGGATCGAAGCGCATTTCAGCTCCGTGGACCCCGCTTGCACGGAGACGCAGCGGCTCGAACAGGCGGTCGAGCTCATCGATGGGACGGCCGCTGATCAGCGCCAGCGCCCCCGCCAGCTTGCGCTCGGTCCTCCACAGCGTCGCGACGAGGCCTGGCGGCGTCACGACGTCGCCCGGACGCTCCGCCAAATCGAGGATCGTGCCGTCCACGTCGAGAAAGAGAGCGGCCGGCTCCTCGGCGAGGGCCGCCGTCTTGTCCGCGGTCGCGTCCGGAAAGGGCGGCGCGATCAATCCATCCACTCACATCTCCTCACATCTTTCGCCGCACGTAAGCAAGATTCTGGGCGATACCGTGTTCGCAGTGTGACCGGATCTTTGTTCATTTTCCTTGTCTCCATAGCGCTTCACCCGCGCGTCCTATAAACCCGCAACGGGAAATCCAGTTCCAGCACGAATGGGGCGGGCGGTCATGCGAAATGGCTTTGAGAAAGGGGAATTTGCGCGATAGACGTCGCAACGATGAGCAATGCCGCAATATCCGTCACGCCCGATCCGGCCCGCGCGCTGACCTTCGACGTCGTGGTGCGCGACGGGCGCGGCGAAAGCCGGCATCGGGTCACGATCGAGGCCGACGAGGCCCACCGCTGGGCTGAGCTCGGCGCCGAGCCTTCGCGTTGCGTCGAGGCCGCGATGCGGTTCCTTCTCGACCGCGAGCCCAAGGAGTCGATCCTGGGCGCGTTCGACACGCGCGTCATTCGGCGCTACTTTCCGGAATTCGACGATGCGTTCCCGGGTTACCTCGCTCAGCGCGGCGGCGAGCCGCGAAGCGGCGCATAGCGGGCGCGCGACACGCAGAGGATTGTTTTCATGACCGTCGCCCTCGCCAGGCCGGAGTCCACTCTCGACTCCCGCTACACGGCGTCCGAGGGCTGGGTCTACCTGACCGGCATGCAGGCGCTGGTGCGCCTGCCGATTCAGCAGCGCCTGCGGGACGCCGCGGCGGGCCTCAACACCGGCGGCTACATTTCCGGCTATCGCGGCTCGCCGCTCGGGCGCTACGATATCGAATTGTGGCGCGCCGGCGCGCAGCTCAAGCAACACAACATCGTCTTCCGCCCCGGCCTCAACGAGGACCTCGCCGCCACCGCGATCTGGGGCGCGCAATATCTGAACAGCTTTCCCGGCGCCACGGTCGATGGCGTGTTCGGTATCTGGTACGGCAAGGGGCCGGGCGTCGACCGGTCGGGCGACGCGCTCCGCCACGCCAATTTCACCGGCGCTTCGCCCAAGGGCGGCGCGATCGCGCTCGCCGGCGACGACCACGGCGCGAAATCCTCGACCGCGGTCAATTTCTCCGACACCTCGTTCATCGCCGTCGGCATGCCGGTGATCTATCCGTCCAACACCCAGGAACTGCTCGACTTCGGCCTGCACGGGATCGCCATGTCGCGGTTTTCCGGCTGCTGGGTGGGGATGAAGGTGGTGACCGACGTCGCCGAAGGCGGGAGCACGGTCTATGTCGGGCCCGAACTGCCTCGGATCGTCATACCCGAACGGCCGGGCGGCCTCCCCGGGGGCCTCGGTCCGCGCACGATCGATGCGCCGGTCGCCCAGGAAGAGCGGCTCTATCAGCACAAGCTGCCAGCCGCGCTCGCCTACGCGCGCGCCAACGGCCTCAACCGCATCATCGACGACGGCGGGGAGGCGACGGTCGGTGTGGTCGCGGCCGGCAAGGCCTGGCAGGACCTGTTGCAGGCGCTCGGCAATCTCGGTCGCGCCGACGACGGCGCAGCTCTCGGCTTGCGCCTGCTCAAAGTCGGCATGGTGTGGCCGCTTGATCCGGGAATTGTGCGCGAGTTCGCCCGCGGTCTCGATCTCATTGTCGTGATCGAGGAAAAGCGACCCCTCATCGAGGACCAGATTCGCTCCATCCTTTATGGCGATCCGCGCGCGCCCAGGATCGTGGGCAAGTATTTCGACGGGCTTCCCTTCGACGTGTCGCCTGGCGCAGCGGCCATTCCCAATTATGGCGAGATCTCGCCCGACCTCGTGGCGGGCGTGCTGGTCAAGGCGATTTCCCGCCACGATCCGAACTGCGGCTTGAGCGCGCCCGAAGCGCCCGGCGCTAAGCTCAGCAATCGTCCCGCGGCGATGCGGAGCCCCGGCTTCTGCGCCGGGTGCCCGCACAACCGCTCGACCCCGGTTCCCGAAGGCAGCCGGGCGCTCGCCGGCATCGGCTGCCATTGGATGGCGACGCTGGTCAATCCGCAGCAGACCGCGACCGCTTCGCATATGGGCGGCGAAGGAACGATGTGGCTCGGCCAACAGCCGTTCACCCGCGAAAGCCACGTGTTCGCCAATATCGGCGACGGCACCTACGCCCATTCAGGCTCGCTGGCGATCCGCCAGGCGATCGCCGCCGACGTGCCGATCACCTACAAGATCCTCTACAACGGCTTCGTCTCGATGACCGGCGGCCAGCCGATCGAGGGGGGCATGACCCCGCTTCAGATCCTCGGCGAGCTCGCGGCTGAGGGGGTCAAGAAAATGGCGCTGGTGGCCGACGATCCCGGCCGCTACGCGGGCTTGGCGCTCCCTCCCGGCGTCAGCCTTCGCCACCGCGACACGATGGACGCGACGCAGCGCGAATTCCGCGACTACAAGGGCGTCTCGGTCATCCTCTACGACCAGCCCTGCGCGACCGAACGGCGGCGCTTACGCAAGCGCGGCAAATGGGCCGACCCCGCCATCCGCACCTTCATCAATGCGCAAGTCTGCGAAGGCTGCGGCGATTGCGGGCGCGTCTCGAACTGCATGGCGATCGAACCGCTCGAGACCGAATTCGGCCGCAAGCGGCGCATCAACCAATCGAGCTGCAACAAGGATTTCTCCTGCGTCGAGGGCTTCTGCCCGAGCTTCGTGACCGTTCACGGCGGACAGTTGCGCAAGCCGGAGGCGACCGCGCCGTTGAGCGGCTATCTGCCTCCAGTCCCGGAGCCGGTTCTGCCCGCAATCGGCGAGCGCTTCAGCGTACTGGTCGCCGGCATCGGCGGCTCGGGCGTCGTCACCGTCAGCCAGACGATCGCTGTCGCCGCCTATCTCGACGGGCTCTTCAGCTCCAATCTCGACCTGACGGGCTTGAGCCAGAAATACGGCGCGGTGACCGCGCATGTGCGCATCGCCCACGACCCCCAAGCGCTGCACGCGACCCGCATCGCCGCGGGCGAAGCGGATGCGCTGATCGGCTGCGACCTCATTGTGGCCGCTGGCGACGAATCGGTTTCCAAGCTCAAGCGCGGCAAGACCGGCGCGGTCATCTCCGCCGATCTGACCCCGACGGCCGATTTCGCTCGCAATCCGAACTGGAGCGTCGACGCCGACCTCCTGGTCGAACGGCTGAGGACTGCGCTTGGGCCGAAGGCGCTCATTCTCGATGCGCAGCGCCTCGCCGCGGCGCTGATGGGCGACCCGATCGCCTCCAACATGTTCATGCTCGGCGCGGCCTGGCAGAAGGCTCTCATTCCGGTCCGGCGGGCGGCGATCGATCGCGCCATCGAGCTCAACGGGGTCGCGATCGAGATGAACAAGCAGGCGTTCGAATGGGGGCGGCGGGCGGCGCACGATCCGATGAGCGTCGAGACGCTGGTCGGCTTCGACGAGCCGGCTGACGAGCCGCCGCCGCTCGACGCGCTCGTCGATCGGCGCGCCGCGCATCTTGAGGCCTATCGCGACGCCGCTTACGCGGCGCGCTATCGCAAGCTGGTCGCGCAGGTGCGCGCCGCAGAAAGAAGCGCAGGCCTGGGCGAAGCGCTGACCGCCGCTGTCGCGCGCGCCTATCACAAGCTGCTCGCCGCCAAGGACGAGTGGGAAGTCGCGCGGCTGTTCGCCGCGCCCGAATTCCAGCAGGCGCTGGCGCGGGAGTTCGAAGGCCCCTACCGGCTCCATTTCCACCTTGGCGCATGGCCCTTCGCGCGACTGGACCCGGCGAGCGGCCGGATGAAAAAGGGCGAGGCCGGCCCCTGGGCGATGACCGCGTTCCGGATCATGGCGCGGCTCAAGTTCCTGCGCGGCACCTGGCTCGACCCGTTCCGCTCGAGCGCGGAGCGCAAGCTCGAGCGGCGCCTGCTCGCCGAATTCGAGGCCGACATCGCCGATCTCGCGCAGCGCCTGACCCCCGCCTCTCATCCGGTCGCCCTTCGCGTCGTCGGCGCCTATGAGGGAATCCGCGGATACGGACACGTGAAGGAGGCGAGCGCCGCCGAGGCCGCGAAGGCGCGCGCCGAGGCGCTTGGCGAGCTCAAGGCCGGCAAAACGGCGGTGGAGAAGGCGGCCTAGGCCCAAAGCTCTCGCAGCGAGACTATCGCCAAAGTCATGGCGCGTTCGCTCCTTTCGTGCTAAGGTAGCGCGCAACTAAAGGAGGCGCCCATGCCGCGCGCCAAACCCGCATCGCAGGACGGCCTTACTAAGTTCCAGCGCTATCGTCGCGCCCAGACCGACAAGGGCATGAAGCTGTTGCGCGTGTGGGTCCCCGATCCGACCCGGCCAGAATTCGCCAGGGAGGCCGCACGGCAGGCTCGCCTTTTGCGCGGACGGCCGGAGGAAGAGGAAGCTTTGGCTTTCATCGAAGCCGCCTTCCCCTGGCCTGACGAGTGAAGCGAGGCGACCTCGTCACCGTCTCTG
Organism: Roseiarcus sp.; assembly: GCA_035308265.1. Taxonomy (GTDB): domain Bacteria; phylum Pseudomonadota; class Alphaproteobacteria; order Rhizobiales; family Beijerinckiaceae; genus Roseiarcus. The sequence goes on along the minus strand of DATGHB010000534.1, from coordinate 640 downwards.
CGCCGGGCGCTTATGGCAAGCCGCGACCTGCCGTGGTCATTCAATCGGACTGGCTCACGTCGACGGACAGCGTGCTGGTCGCGCTTCTTACTAGCGACCTCTTCAAGGCGCCGCTGTACCGCCTCGCGATCGAGCCGAGCGACATGAATGGCCTCAAGGCGCCGTCGCAGATCATGATCGATAAAATCGTCGCCGTCCCGCGCGAGAAATGCGGAAGGGTCATCGGCCGCCTCAATGAAAGCGAACGGATCGCGCTCAATCATATGCTTGCCGTTGTGGTGGGCATCGCCGATTGATGATTCCCGGCGTCGTAGCTAGTCTTTCGCCGGTTGCCCGATTTGCTTCTGACGAGTCCGGCGCCGTCGGCACGGTCCGTCAGCGAAGGGAGAGCGCGATGCAAGGCAAGACGGTCGCCATCACCGGCGCTCTGGGCGCGCTGGGATGCGTGGTCGCCGAGACGGCGGCGAGGCGAGGCGCGCAGGTGGCGCTCATCGACCATGCGCGGGTCGCGCCCGAAGGCCTCGCCGAGCGGCTCGGCGCGGGTGCGCTCATCGTCGGCGGAATCGATCTGACCTCGGCGCCCGCGGCGGAGGCGGCGATGGCATCGGTCGAGGCGAAGTTCGGCCGGATCGAGGCGCTC
>DATGHB010000533.1:0-2730 GCA_035308265.1 Roseiarcus sp. | reverse complement strand
AGTTGCTCCCGTACGCCGGCGAGCGGCGCCTCAAGGTTGCGATGGATGTCGTTGGACAAAGCTTTCAGCGGCGAGACGTAGACGACCTGCGTCGCATCGGCGAGCCGGCCCTCGAGGCCCTGGCGCACAAGATCGTCGATCGCCGCGAGAAAGGCGGCCAGGGTCTTGCCCGATCCGGTCGGCGCGGCGATGAGGGTGTGGCGACCGGCCTTGATCAAGGGCCAGGCTTCGGCTTGCGCGGGCGTCGGCGCGGCGAAGCTCTCGGCGAACCAGCCCGCGACGGCCGGATGGAAAAGCGCTTCGGGCAGGGCCGGTCGAGACGCGAGGGAGCGCCTGCCGGCGCTGGCGCGCGCGGGCGGAACGGCGGCAAGGTCGGCGTGCGCGCTCATTGGCCCTCGAGAAACGCTGAAGCGCCCATATATGGCGCCGCATCGCGTTTTGGTCACCCCCCGCAGGCTCGCTTGCCGAACGCGGCGACTTGGGCCAAGGCTGCTCGCCTCCGCCAACTCCGGGAAAGCGCACATGACCGATCAGACCCAACCGACCGTCGCCCTCAACGACGGCGCGGCCATGCCGCAATTCGGGCTTGGGGTCTTCCAGACGCCGCCGGATGAGACGGAGCGCGTGGTCAGGCTGGCGGTCGACCAGGGCTATCGCCTCATCGACACAGCGTCGATGTACCGCAACGAGGAGGGCGTAGGCGCGGCCTTGCTTGGCCGGACGGACGTGTTCGTGACGACGAAACTCGGCAATTCCGACCACGGCTTCGATGAGGCTTTGCGCGCATTCGACGAGAGCATGAGAAGGCTCAGCCGCGACAGGCTCGATTTGTACCTGATCCATTGGCCGCGCCCGCGCACGAACCGCTATGTCGAGAGCTGGAAGGCGTTCGTCCGCTTGCAAAAGGACGGCCGGGTCCGCTCGATCGGCGTCTCGAATTTCAACCGCGATCACCTCGAACGGATCATCGCGGAAACGGGCGTGACCCCCTCGGTCAACCAGATCGAGCTTCATCCGCGGTTTCAGCAGCGCGCCTTGCGCGCGTTTCACGACGAGCGCGGGATCAGAACGGAATCGTGGAGCCCGCTCGGCCGGGGCGCCCTGTTCGGCGAGCCGGCGATCGCCGCCATCGCCGCCAGGCGCCGCAAGACCCCGGCGCAGGTCGTCATCCGCTGGCATCTCGACAGCGGGCTGATTGTCATTCCGAAGTCGGTCCGGCCCGAGCGGCTCAAGGAGAACATCGGCGCGCTCGACTTCAAGCTCGATGACGACGACATGCGGCGGATTGAAACGCTCGATACGCCCGGCGGCAGGATCGGGCCCGATCCGGCCACGGCCACTTTCTAGTCGGCCGTGTCTGACATTTGAGTTCGATGAAGGAGGTCCGCATGTGCCGCAACATCCGCCCTTTGTTCAATTTCGAGCCGCCCGCGACGGAAGCGGAGATCCGCGCCTCCGCGCTTCAGTTCGTGCGCAAGGTGAGCGGCTTCGGCAAGCCGTCACAGGCCAATGCGGAAGCGTTCGATCGCGCGGTCGACGAGGTCGCCGGCGCGGCGCGCAAGCTCATCCTGTCGCTGCATAGCGCCGCGCCCCCTCGCGACCGGGAGATCGAAGCCATGAAGGCGCGGGAGCGGTCGCGGCTGCGCTTTGGGTAAAGGCGCGCCCCTCACCCGCCGGGATAGGGGCTGACCTCGGGCGGCCGCCAGCCTTCGAGCGCCCCCTCGCGGGGGCGGAAGATCTCGACCTTGAGCGGATGACAGCGCGCCGAATCGCTCGAATGCGAGGAGCCGCAGTCGCCGCCCGGGCAGGCCGAGAGCGCGCCGATGAGGTCGATCTCGGCGAAGAATTCGATGAAATCTCCGGGCCTGACCGGGCTCGCCTTCATGAAGTAGCGGTGGGCGCCGCGCTCGAAGCCGGTGCACATGAAGACGTTCAGCACGTCATGGACATGGGGCTCAGCCTCGCGAAAGGAGAGGCTCATACGCTCCGCAAGCGCCCGCGTGAGGTTCGAATGGCAGCAATGGTGATAGTCGCCGCCGGTCAGGAGCCGGTTGGTGTAGGGATCGCATCGCGTGCCGATCACGTCGTGCACGCCCGCGCCGTCGGCGTCGAAGCCATACCAGCCGAGCGTGTCGCAAGTGATGGTCGCCATCGGGCGGAGATAGGGGAGCGCGCTCCACAGCCTCGCGCCGGTCGTCACGTGCGTCGCATGAAGCGCCCGCGTTTTCCCGCTGAAGAAGCGCTCGGCGAGATTGGTGGCGCTCCACAGGTTGAGGTCGCCGACCTGCGGACCCTCGACGCTGACGATGCGAAAGAAATGCCCGGCCGATACGTCGAACGCCCGCCCCTCGCGCGGCGGGACGATCGTCTCGCAGATCTTCGCCATGCCCTCACGCGCGCCCTCATAGAACGCCGCGTCGTAATGGGGCAGCCCGCGGAGCGCATAAACGATGACGGGCTTGGCGGCGCGCCGCTCATCGGCGTCGGAGGGAGGCTCGATCCGGGGAGGGCTCATGGCGACGGAAGCTAGAGCGCGGCGCGAAAGGGTGGAAGCCGGTTTTTCGCGAAAGCTGCGCGAAATCAAGGGAATCGAGAGCAGGATTGAGTTGGTTCGCGCGACGCCGCCGGGGCCGGAAGCGAATCAGAACAATGCGAATATGTTTTGCATAAAGCAGAAACCTGTGATATAGACTCACCTGGGCGCTGAACGCGAGAAGGCGCGGGCGCGGC
>DATGHB010000532.1:0-9245 GCA_035308265.1 Roseiarcus sp. | reverse complement strand
GTGGGTCGCCGCCCGCCGCAGGGCGGGCACGGAGCGGATGACGAGCTTCTCCAGTTCCACCGCGAGGAAGAAGACGATTCCCCCGCCGATCAGCCAGGGCCAGATCTCGAGCGGCAGCGACTCGTTGCCGAAGATGGCGTGGAACGGCGGCGCGTAGGTGAAGAGCAGTTGCAGCACGATCACCGCGCCGATTCCCCAGTAGAGCCAGGGGTTGCCGCCATGCGCGTGCCGGGTCAGCGAGGAATCGATGAGGTAGCGGCTGTTGAGCAGATAGAACACCTGGCCGAGCGTGATCGCGTTGACGGCGGCGGTGCGCGCCATTCCGGTCGAGGCGCCCTCCGTCTTCATCATCCAGAAGATCCACAGCGTGTAGACGAGCAGCGCGGCGCCGACGAACAGGATGCGCCAGATCCCGAAGCCGGTGACAATCGGCCGGTCGATCGAGCGGGGCGGCCTCATCATCACGTCGTCCTCATGGGGCTCGAAGGAGATCACCAGGCCAAGCGCGACCGACGTCACCATGTTGACCCACAGAACCTGCGGCGCGGTGATCGGCAGGGTGAAGGCGAACAGGATGGCGACCGCGATCACCGCGCCCTGCGCCACATTGGTCGGGAGCATGAACAGCATCGCCTTCTCGATATTGTTGTAGACGGTGCGGCCCTCCTTCACCGCGGCCGAGATCGAGGCGAAATTGTCGTCGGCGAGGATCATGCCCGCGGCCTCCTTGGTCACCTCCGTTCCCTTGATTCCCATGGCGACCCCGATGTCGGCTTTCTTCAGGGCGGGCGCGTCGTTGACGCCGTCTCCGGTCATCGCGACGATCTGCCGGTTGGCCTGAATGGCCTTGACGAGTCTGAGCTTGTGCTCCGGACTGGCGCGGGCGAACACGTCCACCCCGCGCACGCATTCCTGGAGCGCCGCCTCGTTCATCTCCTCGATCTCGGTTCCCGCGACCGCCGTCTTGCCGTCGCCGATGCCGAGCATTTTCGCGATCGCCGCCGCGGTGATCTTGTGGTCGCCGGTGATCATCGTCACCCGAACGCCGCCGTCGTGGCATTCCTTCACCGCGTCGATGGCTTCCTTGCGCGGTGGATCCATGAGGCCGACCAGCCCGAGCAGGACCAGCGTTTTCGGCAGGTCCTTCGCCGCCAGGCTTCCCGCCTGAAGGCCCGGGCTAGGCAGCCAGGCGAGGCCCAGCACCCGCTCGCCCTGCGCCGCGAGCCGGTCGCTCTCGCGCTCGAAATGGCCGCGATCGAGCGGCTCCGGGCCGTTTCCGGTCTCCTGCCGGTCGCAATGATCGAGGATCACTTCCGGCGCGCCCTTGACCAAGAGCATCTCCTCGCCGTTCGCGGCGCGGTTCAAGGTCGCCATGAACTTGTGCTCGGACTCGAAGGGGATCGCGTCCAGGCGCGGCGCCGCGGCGACCTCCGCCGCCCGATCCATGCCGAGCTTCATCGCGAAAGGATAGAGCGCGCCCTCGGTCGGATCGCCCTCGACCTTCCACTTTCCCTCGTCCTGAAACAATTCAGCGTCGTTGCACAGCATCGACACCCGCCCCATCAGCGCGAGAACCTTCTCATCGGGGCCGGCCTTGCGGCCGTCATGGCGGACTTCGCCTTCCGGCTCATAGCCGTTTCCGGTGGCCTCGAAGGCCTTCTCCGCGGTGACGACCGAGGTCACCATCATCTCCATCAGCGTCAGCGTGCCTGTCTTATCCGAGCAGATGCGCGAGACGGAGCCGAGCGTTTCGACCGCCGGCAGGCGGCGGATGATCGCGTTGCGCGCCGCCATCCGCTGCACGCCGATGGCGAGCGTGATGGTGATCAACGCCGGCAGACCCTCGGGAATCGCCGACACCGCGATCCCGACCACGGCCTGGAACAGTTCGACGAAGGTCATGTGGCCGAGCCAGTGGCCCCAGGAGAACAGGAGCACGCTGATCACCACAATGACCGCCGTGATGACGTAGCCGAAGGTCTTGATCTGCCTGAGCAGCGGCGTCTCGAGCGCGCTGACGCCTGCGAGAAGCTGATTGATCCGCCCGAGCTCGGTCGAAGCGCCGGTCGCGACGACAATCCCGGTCGCGCGGCCCGAGACGACCATCGTTCCCGAGAACGCCATGTTGTCGCGGTCGCCGACCGTCGCCTTGGCGGCGACCGGCTCCGTGGTCTTCTCGGTGGGAACCGATTCGCCGGTCAGCGCCGCTTCTTCGGTGCGCAGATTTTTCGCCTCGACGATCCTGAGGTCGGCGGGAATCTTGTCGCCGGATTCGAGCAGCACGACGTCGCCCGGAACCAGGTCCTCGGCGGCGATCATCCGCGTCTCGCCGCCCCTCAAGGTTCGCGCCTCCGCCGAGAGCATGTTGCGGATCGAATCGAGCGCCTTTTCCGCCCTGCCCTCCTGAACGAAGCCGAGAGCCGAATTGAGGACGACGACGGCGAAGATGATCGAGGCGTCGAGCCACAGGCTCAGCATCAGCTTGATGAAGCCCGCGGCCAAAAGCACATAGATCAGCACATTGTTGAATTGCGACAGGAAACGCAGGAATGGCCCCCGCTTCTTGCCTTCCGGCAGCCGGTTCGGCCCGTAGGTCTTGAGCCGGCCCACGGCTTCGGATGAATCGAGACCGCGCGCGGGATCGACGCCAAGCTCACGCTCCGCCTCCTCGGCCGGCATCGCATGCCAGGGTTTTCCGTCGGCCGTCGCCGGGGCCAGGCTCATGGCTTTGTCTCCCGTTCGTCGCGCCCGATGAGATGAGCAGCGGAGCGCCAGGCATGATGGGCGAGCGCGTCGAGCCGGCGCACAGCATCGACCCGCGCGAAGGCTTCCGCCGCCGTCACGCCGCCCGGCCCGACGGAGGCGAGTACGCCCATGCGATGCCCGCGCTGCATCGCGCGGAGCGCCCTCGCCGCGCTTTCGGCCTCGGCGAGCGCGGCCTTCGCATCGGGCGTCGCCGTCCAGCCGATCGGCTCCGAGCGCTCGCTCAGCGCGGATTCGGCGGTGATCGAGTCCGCGACCGCGCCACCCCAGCGCATCGCCTGCTTGCACAGTTCCGCAGCGCGCAGATCGTCCTCCCCGCCGCTGGCCGGACCCGGCGGTCCGCCCTCGCCCAGAACCTCGATCATGCGCGAGACATGATCGAGCGCATGCACCGTCCCGGTCATCCGGTGGCGCTCGGCGTCAGTCTGCGGCGCGACCTTGAGATCGGACAGGAATTCGCGCGCCTCCGCGAGCGCCGCCGCCGGCGCCGCCGCGCCCGCGCCAGGCTTTCCGGCCGTTCCCGATAGCGAGGCGGCGATCGTGGCCGTAATCGTACCGAGCGCTTCGGCGACGACGCGCCGGACCGCCTCGATCGCGACCACCGGATTGACCAGCCCGGCGGGGTCGAGCGTTCGGGCGAGCGGCGATTCCCTCTCGGGCAGCAGCCGTTCGACGAAGCGGGTGAACCATTGGGTCGCGGGCAAGAGAACCGCGACGCCGACAACATTGAAGGCGGTGTGATAGGCGGCGAGCTGGGTCGCGCCGTCGACGCTCGGCGCGAGGCGCTGCATCAACGCCACGGTGAACGGAAAGGCCACAAGGGCGATCACGGCGGCGATCACCTTGAACAGCACATAAGCGAGCGCGAGCCGCTTCGCGGTCGTGCTCGCGCCGATGGCGGCGAGCGCCGAGCTGGTCGCCGTCCCGATATTCTGCCCGATGATGAGGGCCGCGCCCTGTTCGAGCCCGATCGCGCCGGCGTAGAAAGCCGTGAGCGTCACCGCGATCGCGGCGGTCGAGGACTGCATCACCGCAGTCATCGCAAGGCCGACCAGGATCAACGCGATGAGCCCGAGCGAGCCCTGAGCCCAGCCGACCTCCGCCATGCCGAGAACGGACGGCAGATCGGAAGGATGCAGCCGCTCCGCGAGGCCCCCCATGCCCTGCTGCAGCGTGGTGAGCCCGTAGAGCACCAGCGCGAAACCGGCGAGCGAGGCGCCCGCCGCCGCGATGCGCCCGCCCCCCAGAAGCTTGACCAGCGCGCCGACGAAGATCATCGGCAGCGCATAGGTCGAGAGCGACACCCGCACGCCGATCAGCGCGACCAGCCAGCCGGTGCCGGTGGTGCCGACATTGGCGCCGAACACGAGGCCGAGCCCCTGCGGGAACGTCAAGAGGCCCGCGCTGACCAGGCCGATGGTGGTCATCGTCACCGCGCTCGACGATTGCACGAGCAGCGTCACGATCGCGCCCCAGAAGGCGCCCGAGAGCGGCGTCGCCGCCGCCTTGCCCAGCGCCGTGCGCAAGGAGGATCCAGCGAGCGCCTTCAGCCCGTCGGTCATCACCGTCATGCCGAGCAGGAACAGGCCGACGCCGCCGAGGACCGTGATCGCCGTGCCGAGCGAACCTGACATCGTCACGACCCCTCGCGGCTACTTTTCCGCGACCAGCTCGGCGCGCGCGGCCGCGAGCTCCTTCTTCTGCGCTTCCGACACGGTCGGATATTTGAGGTCCAGCTTCTCCACCGCCTCGACGATGGCCGCCGCGACGACGATGCGGGTGAACCATTTGTTGTCGGCCGGCACGACATACCAGGGCGCGGCCTTCGTGGCGGTGGCCCGGATCGCCTCCTCGTAGGCGTGCATGTAGTCGTCCCAGAATCCCCGCTCGCGGATGTCGGCGGCGGAGAACTTCCAGTTCTTGTCCGGCTTGTCGAGCCGCTCCATGAAGCGCTTCTTCTGCTCCTTGCGCGACAGGTTGAGATAGAATTTCAGGATCACGACGCCCTGCCGAGCGAGATACTCCTCGAAGCGATCAATATCGGCGAGCCGCTCGTCCCAGAGGCTCTTGGTGACGAGCATCGGCGGCGTCTTCTGCGCCTTGAGCAGCTGCTGGTGGACGCGCACGACCAGCACCTCCTCATAATAGGACCGGTTGAAGATGCCGATCCGGCCACGCTCGGGAACGCGCATCGCGTAGCGCCAGAGGAAGTCATGCGACAGTTCCTCGTCGGAGGGCTGCTTGAAGGAATGGACGCTGCAGCCTTGCGGATTGACCCGCGACATCACATGCTTGATCGTGCCGTCCTTGCCGGCCGCGTCCATCGCCTGGAACACGAGCAGCACCGACCAGGAATCCTGAGCGTAGAGGATGTCTTGCTCCTGAGCCAGAAACTCGGAGCCGCGCTGAAGCAGGTCGGCCGCCTCGCCCTTGTCCATCTGCAGCCCGAGCGTGTCGGCCGGATCGAAATCCTTCAGCCGGAAGCCCTTGCCCTTGGTGACGCGGAACGGCTCCACGTAGCGGCCGAGGAAATCCAGCACCTCCTTGCGAGCCATCGGGTCTCTCCCAGCATCAGGGCGCCGTCCGACGCGTTCGTCTCGGGCGCTTTGCGCATCATCGACAAAATCGCCCCGAGGTCCACCGGCCATCGCGAGCGGGACGGGCAGCGAGGGATCGCCCGCGAAGGCGACGACCTGCGCCGGATTGATGAGGATCGCGACGACGCCCCCGAAAGGAGAGACGCGACCGGCATGATAGGCTGCACGCCTTGACTTTGTTATCCCGGATGTCGTCTCCCGGCGGTTGACGGCGGGCGTCGGTTTCGTACAACGCGCCAACGCAAGCCGGCTCGCCGCTGTCTATTCGCGACAGCAAGGCCGGCGCCCAACGCAAGGCGGCGCGCCTGAAGGGCGCTTTGAGGAAACCCATGGCGAATGCAAAGGCTGACCGCCGCGGGCAGACCCGCGAGACGGTCCTGATTGACCTGGCGCTTCAGGGCGGGGGATCCCACGGGGCGTTCACCTGGGGCGTGCTCGACCGGCTGCTCGAAGAGCCTTGGCTCCGGATCGAGGCAATCTCCGGAACCTCCGCTGGCGCCATGAACGCGGCGGTGCTGGTCAGCGGCTTCATGCAGGGCGGGGCGCAAGGCGCGCGCGCGGCGCTCGACCGCTACTGGAAGCAGGTTTCCGACGCCGCGCGTTTCAGCCCGATCCAGCGCTCGGCGATCGACCGGCTGATGGGCCGGTGGTCGCTCGACGCCTCGCCCGGCTATCTGGCGATGGATATCCTATCGCGGCTGGTCTCGCCCTACAGCCTCAATCCGCTCGGCGTGAATCCCATCTCCGACATCCTGCGGCAGAGCATAGATTTCGACCATCTCGGCGAAGCCTCGATCAAGCTGTTCATCACCGCGACCAATGTTCATACCGGACGCGGGCGGGTGTTCCGCAATCCGGAGATCACGCCGGAGGTTCTGCTCGCGTCGGCCTGCCTGCCGACGATGTTCCAGGCGATCGAAATCGATGGCGAACCGTATTGGGATGGCGGTTTCGTCGGCAACCCGACGATCACCCCGCTGGTGCGCGAGAGCGCCGCCGTCGATGTGCTGCTCGTGCAGATCAATCCGAGAGTGCGGGAGGAGACGCCGCGCACAGCGGCCGAAATCCTCAACCGCATCAACGAAATTTCGTTCAACTCGCCACTGATGAAGGAACTGCGGATGATCGCCCTTTTGCGGCAGGCGGCGGACCCCGGCGCCGGTGAGGGCGCACGTTGGGCGTCGATGCGCACGCACCGCATCATCACTGACAAGCTGGCTTCGTTCGGCGCCTCGTCCAAGCTGAACGCGGAGGCCGCGTTCCTCGAAATGCTGAAGGAGGAAGGCCGGGCTTCCGCGGATTCCTTCCTCAAGGAGCACGGACACGATGTCGGCGTCCGCTCGACCGCCGACCTCGACGTGCTTCTCGCGGAGGTCTGAACCGCGAGCGGCCGAGGCGCCCCGCCCCTCACCTCGTCCACGGCGCCTCGTCGCGCGTGTCGACACCGTACCTCGCGATCGCCTCGGCGACCCTGCTGGTCTCAACCTCGCCTCGAGCCGCAAGCGCGGCGAGCGCGGCGATCGCGATGTGATGACGGTCGACCTCGAAGAACGCGCGCAGAGCCGCGCGCGTATCGCTGCGGCCGAAGCCGTCCGTTCCAAGCGCGGTGAACGGGCCGTCGACATAGGCGGCGATCAGTTGGGGATAGGCGCGAACGTAATCGGACGCGGCGACGATGGGAGCGTCACCCGGCAGGCAATGCGAGAGATGGCTGCGGATGGGATCGGCGGTCGGATTGAGCCTGTTGTGGCGTTCCGCCGCGCGGGCGTCGCGGGCAAGCTCCGAATAGCTGGTGACGCTCCGTACTTCGGAGGGGACTCCCCAGTCCGCCTCGAGCATGCGGGAGGCTTCGATGACCTCGCGGAGAATGGCCCCCGAGCCAAGCAGGCGAACGCACCTGTCGCTCCCTTCAGGCGCGCGCTTCGAGAACAGATACATGCCTTTGACGATATCGTCCTCGACCCCCGCCGGCATCGAAGGCTGGGCGTAGTTCTCGTTCATCGTCGTGATGTAATAGAACTCGTCCCTCCCCTCCTCCATCATCCGCCGCGCGCCGCGATCGAAGATCACGGCAAGTTCATAGGCGAAGGCCGGATCGTAGGCGCGACAATTGGGGATGGTCGCCGCGACGAGATGGCTCGATCCGTCCTGATGCTGGAGGCCCTCGCCGCTTAACGTCGTGCGGCCCGCCGTCGCGCCGATCAGGAAACCCCGCGCGCGCTGGTCGGCGGCCGCCCAGATGAGATCGCCGACCCGCTGAAAGCCGAACATCGAATAGAAGATATAGAAGGGCAACATCGCAAGGCCGTGGGTGCTGTAGGACGTCGCCGCCGCCACCCACGAGGACAGCGCGCCCGCTTCGGTAATGCCCTCTTCGAGCAACTGTCCGTTCCTGGCCTCCCGATAGGCGAGCATCGAGCCCGCGTCTTCCGGCTCGTAAAGCTGCCCTTGAGGCGCGTAGATGCCGATCTGCCGGAACAAGGCCGCCATGCCGAACGTCCGCGCTTCGTCGGCGACGATCGGCACGATCCGCGGTCCAAGCGTTTCATCCTTCAGAAGATTTCCGAGGAGCCGGACGATCGCGACCGTGGTCGAGGTTTCCCTCATCTGGCCCTCGAGCGCAAAACGCGCATAGGTCTCGATCTTTGGAACCGCGACCGGCGGCGCATGTCGCCGGCGCTCGGGCATGAAGCCGCCGAGCGCCTTCCGTCTCTTGCGCAAGTAGGCAAGCTCGGGACTGTTCTCCTCGGGTCGGTAGAAGTCGAGACGTTCGACCTCTTCATCGCTGAGCGGCAGCTCAAGCCCGTCGCGGAACGCCCTGAGCGCCGCCAGATCGAGTTTCTTCGCCTGGTGGGCGATCATCCGCGACTGCCCGGCGGCCCCCATTCCGTAGCCCTTCTTGGTCTTGGCGAGGATCACCGTCGGGCGTCCCCTCGTGGTCAGCGCCGCGTGGAACGCCGCATGGAGCTTCAGGATGTCGTGACCGCCCCGCTTCAGTCCGTCGATGTCATCAGGCGGCATTTGCGCGACCAGCGAGATGAGCTCTTGGTCTTGCCCGAAGAAGTGGGCGAGGTTGTACTCGGGACCCTTGGCGCCGAGCGTCTGGTACTTGCCGTCGACCGTCGCGGCAAAGCGGCGAATGAGGACATTGTGTTTGTCGCGTTCGAAAATCGGGTCCCAGTCCGATCCCCACAACACCTTGATCACCTCCCAGCCGGCGGCGCGGAACACGCGCTCGAGCTCCTGGATGATCTGCCCGTTGCCGCGCACCGGCCCGTCGAGGCGCTGAAGATTGCAGTTGATGACGAAGGTCAGGTTGTCGAGACCCTCGCGGCCGGCGAGCGAGAGCCCGGCGAGCGACTCCGGCTCGTCCATTTCCCCGTCGCCAAAGACGCCCCACACGCGGCGCCCGCGCGTGTCCATAAGCCCGCGGTGGGTCAGGTAGCGCATGAAGCGCGCCTGATAGACAGCGCTGATCGGCCCGACGCCCATCGATCCGGTCGGCGTCTGCCAGAAGCCGGGCATGAGCCAGGGATGGGGATAGGAGCTGAGGCCCGAGCCGCCGGTCTCGCGGCGGTAGCGCTTCAGGTTCTCTTCCGTGAGCCGGCCTTCGAGGAAGGCGCGGGCGTAGACGCCAGGCGCCGAGTGCGGCTGGAAGAAAACGATATCGCCGTCTCCTCCGGCGCGGAAGAAATGATTGAAGCCGACCTCGAAGATCTCGGCCGCCGAAGCGTAGGTCGCGATGTGGCCGCCAAGCTCGCCCGCCGCCAGATTGGCGCGCATGACCATGGCGAGCGCGTTCCAGCGGATGATGGCCGTGATCCGTTCCTCGAGCGCAAGATCGCCGGGAAACGGCGGCTCTCTCTCCGGAGGAATCGTATTGCG
>DATGHB010000531.1:0-2908 GCA_035308265.1 Roseiarcus sp. | reverse complement strand
GGCCGCCCGGACCGGCCGTTCGGGCTGGGCCAGCCGCTGCGCTTTCAAAAGATCGGCGACCATGAAGGCCATTTCGATCGATTGCTCCGCATTGAGGCGGGGATCGCAGTAGGTGTGGTAGCGATCGTGCAAATCCGCTTCCGAGATCGCCCGCGCGCCCCCGGTGCACTCGGTGACGTTCTTGCCGGTCATTTCGAGATGGACGCCGCCGGCGTAAGTCCCCTCGGCGCGGCAGACCGCGAAGAAGCTGCGCACTTCCTGAGCGATGCGTTCGGTTGGCCTCGTCTTGAAGCCGGTCGAGGTCTTGATCGTGTTGCCGTGCATCGGATCCGAGACCCAGAGCAGCTTTCGGCCCTCGCGTTTGAGCGCGCGCAAGAGCGGCGGCAGCGCGGCGTCGATCCTGTCCGCCCCGAAACGGCAGATGAGGGTGAGCCGGCCCGGCTCCTCGTCCGGATCGAGGATTTCGATCAGGCGAAGGAGCTCGTCGGCGCTGAGCGACGGGCCGCATTTGAGCCCGATCGGATTCTTGACGCCCCGGCAGAACTCGACATGCGCGCCATTGAGCTGGCGCGTCCGGTCGCCGATCCAGATCATATGCCCGGAGGTCGCGTAATGGTCGCCGGAGGTCGAGTCGAGCCGGGTCATCGCCTGCTCGTAGCCGAGCAGCAGAGCCTCGTGCGAGGTGTAGAAGTCGGTTGCGCGCAATTCGGGATGGGCTTCCGGGTCGAGGCCCACGGCGCGCATGAATCCGAGCGTCTCGGTGATCCGGTCGGCGAGTTCCTCGTAGCGCTCGGACTGCGGGCTCTTCTCGACGAAGGAGAGCATCCAGCGATGGGCGTTCTCGAGGTTGGCGTAGCCGCCGTTGGCGAAGGCGCGCAACAGGTTGAGGGTAGCCGCGGACTGGCGATAGGCGTCGAGCTGCCGGCGCGGATCGGGCTCGCGCGCCGCGGCCGAAAACTCGATGTCGTTGACGATGTCGCCGCGATAGGCCGGCAGGGTCACGCCGTCGATCGTCTCGAAGTCGGAGGAGCGCGGCTTGGCGAACTGGCCCGCGACCCGCCCGACCTTGACGATGGGCGAAGCGGCGGCGAAGGTCATGACCACCGCCATCTGCAGGAACACCCGGAAGAAATCGCGGATGTTGTCGGCGGAGTGCTCGCCGAAGCTTTCGGCGCAGTCGCCGCCCTGGAGCAGGAACGCCTCGCCGCCCGCCGCCTTGCCGAGGGCCTGCTTGAGCTTGCGCGCCTCGCCCGCGAAGACCAGCGGCGGATAGCCGGCAAGGTGGCGCTCGGCCTCGGCCAGCGCCGCGCGGTCGGAATAGACCGGCGCCTGCGCGATCGGCTTCGTCCGCCAGCTCTCGGGGGTCCAACGTTGGCTCGGCATGATCCACGCGACACGAAGAAGCGGCGGGGGCGCCGCTTATTGAACTTAAACCCGCTCTATATACAGTGGGACACTTAAGGCCAAGGCGCCCATTTTCGGGGCGGGCCCGCATTTTATCGAACATGGTTCTGCGGAACGGCGTCGCATACAGACCCGCGATGTGAGACGATAGGCCAAACAAACGCCGATTCGCCTCTTGACCTCCGCCTTCTCCTCCATCGCCGCCCTGCTCCTCTCCGTGCTGATGCTGATCGGCGGCAACAGCCTGGTCGGCATCGTCACGCCGCTGAGAGCCCGCAACGAGGGTTTCCCCGACCTCACCGTCGGCCTGCTCGGCTCGGTCTATTTCGCCGGGATGCTCGCGGGAACCCTCGCGGCGCCGGCGATCATCCGCCGCGGCGGCCACATCCGGGCCTACGCCGCGTTCGTGGCGCTCGCGGTCGTCTCCGTGATCCTGATGCCGGTCATGGTCACCCCTTGGGCCTGGCTCGGCTGCCGGGCGCTGATCGGCTTCGTGTTCGCAGGACTCTACGCGGTGATCGAGTCCTGGATCAACGCCAAGGCGACCAATTCCAACCGCGGCGCGCTCTACGCCCTCTACCAGATCGCGAATTTCGCCGCGTCCGCGAGCGGGCAACTGGCGCTGAAGCCCCTGGGGCCGGGCGGCTTTTCCCCCTTCGCGGTCGCGGGTGCGTTCCTCGCGCTGGCGATCCTGCCGATGGCGATGACCAGCGTCGATCCGCCCGCTTCCCCGCGCAGCGTGCGCCCGCGCCTCCTCTGGCTCGCGCGAAGAGCGCCGATTTCGTGCTGCGCCGCGCTCGCGGCCGGAGCGGCGAACGGGGCCCTGTTCGCGCTCGGTCCGATTTTCGCGGTCGAGATCGGCATGGCGCCGGCGAGCGTGCCTCTCTTCACCTCTTCGATCGTGCTGGGGTCGGCCATGGGCGTTTTCCCGATCGCCGCGATCTCCGACCGCACCGACCGCCGGCTGATGATCGCCGCGGTCACGATCGCGGGCGCGGCGTGCGAGGTCGCCCTGAGCCGGATCGCGGCGCCGGGGCCATGGCTGCTCATCCTTGGATTTCTCGTCGGGCTCACGACCTATTCGCTCTACACGCTCGCGGTCTCCCTCGCCAACGACGACAGCGCCCCGCACGACCTGGTCTTCATTTCAGTCGGGCTTCTGTTCATCTACTGCGTCGCGGCGATCGCCGCCCCGGCGCTCGCCTCAGTCCTGATGAAGGCCTTCGGCCCGCAAACCCTGTTCATCCAGAACGCCTACGTGCACATGGCCGTCGCCGCGCTCGCCCTCTGGGCGCTTTTGGCCAGGCCGCGAGTCCGGACGCGGCCGGCCTAGCCGTTCAAATCAGACGCTCGGCGCCCGACAGGCGATGTCGCAATTGGGCGGATAGCGGGCCTACACGGGCAGTCTCAGGAAGTATCGGAGTCCGGGGCAAAGCCATTGTCGCGCGGCGGGCGCGAATAGGTCTTCACTGTCCGAACCAGACGTTGTCGCGATTTTGAAGGG
>DATGHB010000530.1:0-9230 GCA_035308265.1 Roseiarcus sp. | reverse complement strand
GGCTGCCAAAGCGCTTCGAGGCGCCGTCGACCTGAAGCAGGGTCACGCCTTGGCTCCGCCGCGCAACATGCCCAAGACCCCGCGGGGAAAGAAGCGGACCACCAGCACGAACACAAGCCCGATCACCGACATCCAGTTCTGGGTGTGGCTGGAGACGTAATCCTGCAGCGCGACGAAGATCGCCGCGCCGATCAGCGGGCCCCAGAATGAGCGCATGCCGCCGAGCACCGCCATGATGACAAAATTGCCCGAGAGGTCGAAGCGCAAGGCTCGCGGATCGGTGAAGTTGTTGAGGAGCGCATAGAGCGCGCCAGCGACGCTCACGAACAGGCAGGAGATCACGAACGACAGCCAGACGTGCCACTCGATCGGCACCCCGAGAAATCGCGCGCGCCGCTCATTCTCGCGAATGGCGATCAGCGAGCGGCCGAAGGGCGAATCGAGGATCTTCGCCATCGCGCCGACGCAGACGGCGAAAATCACCAGCGCGAAGTAATAGAACGCCTTGTCGTTCTGGAAAATGTCGAGCTTGACGAAGCCGAAGTCGATCGGCAGGCGGTGCCAGCCGGTGAGCCCGTCATCGCCGCCGGTCACCGCGTTCCAGCGAAAGGCGATGAAATAGAACACCTGGCCGAAGGCGATCGTGACCATCGCGAAATAGACGCCGCGGAGCCTCACGATCAGAGCGCCGATGACCATCGCCGCGATCGTCGCGACGATCACGCCGAGCGCCATGGCCGGGATGGTTCCCGCGCCCAGATACTTGATGGCCATCGCCGTCCCGTAGGCGCCGAGCCCGAAATAGGCGGCGTGGCCAAAGGAGAGAACGCCGGTGAAGCCGAGCAGGAAGTTGAGCGACATCGCCGCCAGCCCCATAACCACGATGCGGGTGGCGAGCTCGGTATAGCCGCCGATCGCGGCCATCCAGAACGGCATGAACAAAAGCAGGAGACAGACCGCGGCGTCGAAGGCGCGGACGCGGGCGGGTTTCAATGCATTCTCCCCTCTTCGCCGAGCAAGCCGCGCGGCCTGACGAGCAGCACCAACCCCATCATCACGTAGATCACGGCCTCGGTGGCGGACGGAAAGTACACCGCCGCGAGCCCGGAGGCGACGCCGATCAAGAGGCCGCCGATCAGCGTCCCGAGCAGGCTGCCGAGGCCGCCGACGATGATCGCCACGAAGCTCGGCATGATCAAATTGGCGCCGATGGTGGGCGAGAGGCCGAGCAGGCCGGCCGCGAGCACTCCGGCGAGGCCTGCCATGTAGATGCCGATGCCGAAGTTGAGGCTGCGCAGCACCCTGACGTTGACGCCGAGCGTCGAGACGGTGTCGAGGTCGCGCGTGCCGGCGCGGATCCGCATGCCGAGCCGCGTGTATTTCAGCACCGCGAACAGGCCCCCGACCGCGACCGTCACGATGATCACCATGAACACGCGATAGCCGGTGATGAAGAAAAGCTGGCTCGACAGCGAGGTCATCAGCCAGGCGGGGACCTGGAACGGCACGCTCTGCGCGCCCCAGATGAAGCGCGTCACGTCCTCGAAGATGTAGGCGAGGCCGAAGGTCAAGAGCAGGCCGTAGAGCGGGTCCTGGCCATAGAGCGGACGAATCAGCAGCCGCTCGACGACTAGCCCGAGCACTGCGGTCAGCGGCGGCGCGAGGATCAGCGCGCCCCAAAACCCGATATACGGGATCAGCGTATAGGCGAGATAAGCGCCGAGCGCCAGAAATCCGCCGTGGGCGAAATTGATCACCCCGCTCAAGTTGAGGATCAGCGACAGGCCCAGCGCCATCAGGGCATAGAACGCGCCGACGATCAGGCCGTTGAAGACGTTGAATAGGACGACCTGGGTCATGCGCCGGGATTCGCCGTTCGCCGGAAGGAGAGCGACGGCGGGTCCTCCGCTCCTCGCGCGGCGGTCAAGTTGGCCACGTCATCTTGCAGCCGCTCTCCTCGAGAGGACCCGCGACCTGCGCGCCGTCGACCACTTTGGTGACCTTGAAAAGGTCGTCCGGCGCGGAGCCCTTGGCCTGCGCCTCGCCGACGAACAGCGAAGCCAGCAGCTGGTTCTGCCCGGCGCGATAGAAGGCCGGGTTCGGCCCCAGCGCGATCTCTGGCGGCAGATGAAAGTCCTGAAGCGCCCTCGCCATGTCGACCGCCTTGAGCGATTTGGCCTTGGCGGCGGCGAGCGCGCAGGTCCATGTCGAAACATAGCCGAACCAGGTGCGCGCGGTCGGGACGCGCCCGGTGCGTTTCTTGGTCGCTTCCACGAACTCGGCGACGTGCGGCACGCCCGGCTGGTTCCAGTACCACTCCATCACCCAAGTGCCGATGCGCGCCTCCGGCGACAGGCCTTCGAGCGGCTCCATCTCCTGCTGGGCGCCAGCGAGATGGACTTTCTTGTCCAGTCCGAACTGCACCGCCTGCTTCAGCGCGTTGAGCATGTCGTCGCCGCCGAGAAGGAAGAGGATGACGTCGGGGTTCGCCGCCTGCGCCTTGATGAGATAGGAGGAAAAGTCCACCGTGCCGACCGGGGTCAGATCGCCGCCGACCCTCGTTCCGCCCAGCGCCGTGGCCGCCTTGATCAGCCCAGCTTCAAGCGTGTGGCCGAAGGCGTAGTCGGGCGTGATGTAGTACCACCTCTTGCCATATTCCTTGACGAGGGCGCTGGCGACGGCGTTCGCCTCCATCTGCGTGGTGTTGCAGACGCGGAAGACGTTCCAGTGGCAGCTCGCGCCGGTGACCGCGTCGGTGTGGCCGCCGGGCACAATATGCAGGACGCCCTTTTCGTTCGACACCTGCGCCATCGCGAGCGACAGTGCGGAATTGACGTTGCCGAGCAAAAAATTAACCTTGTCGCCGTCGATGAGCTTGCGCGCCTTCTGCACCGCGACACCGGCGTCGCCGCTGGTCGACTCTTCGACGATGAGCTCGACCGGACGTCCGAGAACGCCGCCCTTGGCGTTGATTGCCTCAAGCGCCATTTGGCAGCCCACGAGCTCGTTCTTGCCGAGGGCTGCGTAGGTGCCAGTCAGCGGATTGTCGAGCCCGATCTTGACCGCGTCCGCGGCGCGGGCGCGCATGACGAAGGGACCGAAAATCTGGGCGCCGCCGAGCGCCAGCCCCGACTTGACGAGCCTGCGGCGGCTGATCCGCCGCGGATTGGCGTTGGCCATTTCTTCCCTCCCCACGGCTCCAGCGGACCTTTCCGCTTTCACGTTTCAGCCGGCGCCTGATCCCGCGGCCGTCTCGCCGTCCTCAGGCCGGCCAGGTCATCTTGCAGCCCGTCTCCTCGACCGAGCTTGCCACCTCGGCGCCGTTGACCACGGAGGTGACGTGGAAGAGATCGTCCGGCGCCGATCCCTTCGCCTGGGCGTTGCCGACAAAAAGGGTGGCGAGCAGCTGGTTCTGGTTCGCGCGATAGAAGGCCTTGTTCGGCCCGAGCGCGACCTCGGGCGGAAGCTGATAATCCTGCAGCGCCTTGGCCATGTCGACGGCTTTGAGCGATTTGGCCTTGGCGGCGGCGGCCGCGCAGGTCGAGACCGCCACGTAGCCGAACCAGGTGCGCGCGGTCGGCACCCGGCCGGTGCGCTTCTTCGTGGCCTCCACGAACTCCGCGACATGCGGCACGCCCGGCTGATTCCAGTACCATTCCATGACCCAGGTGCCGATGCGCGCCTCGGGCGGCAGGCCTTCGAGCGCCTCGAGTTCCTGCTGCGCGCCGGCGAGCGGCACCTTCTTGTCGAGGCCGAACTGCACCGCTTGCTTCAGCGCATTGACCATGTCGTCGCCCTGGACGAGGAAGAGGATGACGCTCGGGTTCGCCGCCTGGGCCTTGATGAGATAGGAGGAGAAGTCGACCGTGCCGAGCGGCGCGAGATCGCCGCCGACCCTGGTTCCGCCGAGCGCCGCAGCCGCCTTGACCAGGCCGGACTCGAGGGTATGGCCGTAAGCGTAGTCAGGGGTGATGTAATAGAACTTCTTGCCGTATTGCTTGATCAGCGCGGCGCAGACCGCGGCGGCCTCCATCTGCGTCGTATTGCAGACCCGGAACACGTTCCAGTGGCAGCTTGCTCCGGTGACAGCGTCGGTGTGGCCGCCGGGCACGATGTGCAGGACGCCCTTTTCGTTCGACACCTGGGCCATGGCGAGCGACAGCGCCGAATTGACGTTGCCGAGCAGGAAGTTGACCTTGTCGCCGTCGATCAGCTTGCGCGCCTTCTGCACCGCCACGCCCGCGTCGCCGCTGGTCGAGTCCTCGATGACGAGTTCGACCGGGCGCCCGAGAATGCCGCCCTTGGCGTTGATCTCGTCGCGCGCCATCTCGGCGCCGACCTGCTCGTTTTTGCCCGGCGCGGCGTAGGTGCCGGTCAGCGGATTGTCGATGCCGATCTTGACCGTATCGGCGGCGCGGGCGCGGATGACGAACGGGCTTGCGAATTGAGCGGCCGCGAGCGCCGCCCCGGATTTGACGAGTTTGCGGCGGTCGACGCCGGGGCGCCAATTGGACATGGGCAAATTTCTCTCCCTGGTTCGGATGATCGGAGTGAGGCTTGGCGCGTGGCGCGCCCAGCCCGATTGCTCCGTGGTTTGTTGATCGTGCGGGACTTTGTACTTTTGCGGCCCAGGCCGTCAAGCGAAACGGCGCAAGCGGCGAGACTAACTATTAGTACAATATTATGCACGGCACGATTGCTATTTACGGCTGCCCAGATCGTCAGCCGCCAAAAATGACCCGCCGGAAGCGCCTCTGCGCCACGATAAAATAGACCACGCCGATGATCGCCATCGCCGCCATCGGCCGCCAGACGAGGCTGATGTCGGCGCCGCGGAACAAAACCGCCTGCGCGAACGAGACGAAGTGCGGCGTCGGGCTGATCGTCCGCATCACATATTGCAGCCAGACCGGCATGCTTTCCATCGGCGTGCTCGAGCCGGACAGCAGCTGGGTCACCATCAGCACCGGCATCGCCAGCAGCCCGAACTGGCCCATTGTCGTCGCGAGCGTGCCGAGCATGATGCCGAGCGCGGCCACCACGAGGGCGTAGATCGCTGCTCCAAGGAGGAACAGCAGCAGGGACCCGTTGATCGGCGAGCCGATCCACCAGTGCACGACGAACTGCAGCGAAAACATCGCCGCGACCAGGATGACGAGAGCATTGGCGAACATTTTCGCGAGCATGATCTCGGTCGGGATGAGGGGCATGACCAGCAGATGCTCGACCGTGCCCTGCTCGCGCTCGCGGATGAGCGCCGCGCCGGTGAGGATGACCGTGAGCAACGTGATCTGGTTGATGACCTGGGTCATCGCTGAGAACCATGAGGTCTTCAGGTTCGGGTTGAACGCCGCGCGAACGACAAGGTTGATCGGCGGTCCTGAATCTCCGCGGCCCGAAATGAACCGCTGGATCTCGTTGGCGATTGCGGTCCTGAGATAGCTCGCCCCGTTGCCGGCCTGGGCGACCGCCGTCGCGTCGACATTGATCTGGATCCCGGTCTTGCGCTGGGCGCGGACATCGGCCTCGAAATTCGGCGGAATCTCGACCACGAACAGGAGCTTGCCCTGGTCCATCATGGGATCGATGTCGGAAGCGGTGATATGCACGGGCGGCTGGAAAGTCGGGCGTCGAAGGGCCTCGGCGATCTGGCGCGAGAGATCCGATCCGTCCTCATCGACAATGCCGACCGAGAGATTGGTCGCCTCGGTGACGGCGCCCGTCGCCACCGTGTTGACCGAGATCGAGAAGGCGTAAACAACGAGGATCAGCATCGTCGGGTCGGCTCGGATGCTGCGCAATTCCTTGATGACCAGACGGAAGATATTCGTGACATGATCGGCGAACGTCAGCGGCTTCGCCTCCGCAAGGCGCGGAGCAGAAGGTGAGGCTTGCTGTATGGCCTGCGACACCTCACGTCTCCTGCTTGCGGAGAAGGACAAGCGACAGCGCGAGGAACGCAAGGCCGATGATCGTGATCGCGACGATGTTGCGCCAGAGGTCGAGGAAGCCAAGCGCCTTGGCGAACACGCCAACCGTGACCGGCTGATACCACGCCGACGGGAACGAGAGACCGATGATCTTCGCTGTGCCGGACAGGGACGACACCGGCGCGAAGAGGCCGGAAAAATTCACCGCCGGAACGATGGAAAGAATAGCCGTGGCGAAGACTGCGGCGACCTGGGTGCGAACGAAAGAGGAGATGAGCTGGCCGAACCCGGTCGTGGCGAAGACGTAGACGATAGTGCCGATGAGAAGGGTAAGGAACGGCCCCTTAAGCGGCACGTTGAAGACGAAGACCGCCATCAGGAACAAGGCGACGAAGTTCACCATCGCGACGGCGATATAGGGAAGTTGTTTACCTATGAGGAACTCGAATTTGGTGATCGGGGTCGAGCGGAAATTGGCGATCGAGCCAGTCTCCTTCTCGCGCACGACCGCAATCGCCGACATGATTGCGGGAATGAGACACAGCATCAGCATGAACACGCTCGGCACCATCGCGTTCACGCTGAGAAACGCCTGATTGTACCGGAAGCGCGTTTCGATGTCGTCGCTATTCCAGGCGTTGGGCGATCCGGGCCGGCTTATTTCGCGTTGAAGTTCTTCGCCCTGCTTGCTGACCACGCCCTTGACGTAATTCCTTGCCGTCTCGCCGCGGAACGTCATCGCCCCGTCGACCGTGGCGTCGACTTCCGGCTGTCGTTTGTTGAGGAGATCGCGGCCGAAACCGGGCGGCACTTCAACGACAATCTGGGTGTTGCCGCTTCTCAAACGGCGTTCCATATCCTGGGTGGATGTGATCGGCGGCTGCACGGAGAAGTAGCGCGAGCCGCTGAAGCCCTGGAGCAGCTCACGGCTTTCTGGGGTCTCGTCCTGATCGAACGACGCCGTCGCCAGGTTTTCGATGTCGAACGAGATACCGTAGCCGAAGGCAAGCATAAGGATGATTGGGCCCAGAGCCGCGAAGGCGAGCCGGATCGGGTCGCGCAGCAGCTCGACCGTTTCACGCCGGGCATAGGCCCAGAGGCGGCCGAGGCTAAAGCGCTTCGGGAGCTCCGTGTCGGCCGCCTCGATCCCTGCCGGCGCAGCCTCAACTTTCTTGGAAAGGTCGATGCCCGCCGCTTCCGCGAGATAGCCGACGAAGCAATCCTCGAGCGACGAACTGCCGCGCTCCTTGACGAGCTCCTGCGGGGCTCCGACAGCAAGAACCTTGCCCGCGTGCATGAGCGAGATACGGTCGCAGCGGTCCGCCTCGTTCATGAAATGCGTGGTGACAAAGATCGTCACCCCGTCATCGCGCGAAAGATTGATGAGGGTGATCCAGAACGAATCGCGCGCGATGGGGTCGACCCCCGACGTCGGCTCGTCAAGAATCAGGATCGCCGGCTCGTGCAGCACGGCCACGGCAAGCTGAAGCCGCTGCTTGATGCCGAGCGGCAAACTGTCCGGCCTCGCATTGGCAAAGGCCTTGAGATCATAGCGTTCGAGCAGGTCCGCGAGTCGGGGAGCGATCTTGTCTTTTGGCAGGTGATAGAGCTGTGCGTGCAACTCGAGATTCTGTTCAACCGTCAATTCGCCGTAGAGCGAGAAAGCCTGCGTCATGTAGCCGACGTTTCGCCGCGCCTGCATGTCGTTCGAGCCCATAGGCTGGCCAAACAGCTGGCACGTGCCGCTGGTCGCCGGCAAAAAGCCGACCAGCATCTTCATCGTCGTCGACTTGCCGCAGCCGTTCGAGCCAAGAAAGCCGAAGATCTCGCCGCGAGCGATCTTGAAACTGACGTGATCGACCGCGACGAAATCGCCGAACTTCCGCGTCAGACCCTCGGCCTCGATGGCCGGCGTCTCGTCAGGCGAAGCGACCCGAGGACGCATAACGACCTTCTTGTGCAGTGCGCGTTTGGCCTCGGGCATCATGGCGATGAAGGCGTCGTCCAGATTGGGCTCACCGGTCTTGGCCAGCAATTCCTTCAACGTGCCGGTGGCAAGGATCTTGCCGTCGTCCATGCCCATCAGCCAGTCGAAGCGCTCCGCCTCGTCCATGTAGGCGGTGGCGACGATCACGCTCATCTGCGGCCGGCGCGCGCGGATCGAGTTGATGAGGTCCCAGAACTGTCCGCGCGACAGCGGGTCGACGCCGGTCGTCGGCTCGTCGAGGATGAGCAGGTCGGGATCGTTGATGAGGGCGCAGCAGAGGCTGAGCTTCTGCTTCATGCCGCCGGAGAGCTTGCCCGCGGGACGGGCCTCGAACTTCTCCATGGCCGTCGCGGTGAGGAGTTCGGTGATGCGCTCCCGCCGTTCCTCGGCGCCCTGACCGAACAGGCGGCCGAAGAAATCGATGTTCTCGAACACCGAGAGTGTGGGGTAGAGATTGCGTCCGAGCCCTTGCGGCATATAAGCGACGCGGCCGCGAATCTCCTTCAGGTTGCGCTGATCCCGGACATCCTTGCCGAAGACAAGGACTTGCCCCTGCTGGATTCTTCTCACACCAGCGATCAGCGCGAGCAGGGTGGATTTGCCGACGCCGTCCGGCCCGATCACGCCGACCATGATGCGCGCCGGAATGTCGATGCTGACGTCGTCGAGGGAGATCGTCGCCCCATACCGGTGCGATACGTTCTTGACCCGCGCGATCTCCTCGACGGTCATTTGGTCTCGGGTGTCTTGGCGCCGGCCGCGTTCTTGTCGGGAGTTTGAGGTTCGGGCGCGGGCGCCTGGGGCGCCGCGCCGTCGGGCGCCGGCGCTTGCGGGGGCTTCGGCAGCTTGACCTGAAGGTCCTGGGGCCACTCCACGCCAGCCTTGGTGCGGACGAAGCCCAAGCCTCGGACGCCGGTCTTCACCCGCGTGTAGAAAGCCTGAAGAACCTGCGGGTCGATCTTGAGCTTGACGCGAAACATCAGTTTCGCCCGCTCGTCCGCGGTCTCGACGGTCTTGGGCGTGAACTGCGCGTCGGCGGCGACGAAGCTCACGCTCGCCGGAACGACGTAATCGGGAACCGGATCGAGGATGATCCGGGCCTCGTCGCCGACCGCCAGGCGCCCCGCCTCCGCCGCGGGCAGGAAGATCGTCATATAGACGTCGGTGAGGTCGAGGATGGTGACGATCGGCGCCCCGGCGGCGACCACCTCGCCCGCCCGCGCAAGCTGGTACTGGACCCGCCCGAACCTCGGCGACATGAGAGTCAGATCATCGATGATCGACTGAATGCGGTCGACCTCGGCTTCCGAGTT
>DATGHB010000529.1:0-9295 GCA_035308265.1 Roseiarcus sp. | reverse complement strand
GAGATGCCCGCTGCGGAACTGGGTCGATGACAGATTGACCGAGACGCTGACTTCTTCCGGCCATTCCGCGCACGCCCTGCACGCGCGCCTCAGGATGGCCGCTCCCATCTCCTCCATGAGCCCGATTTCCTCGACGATGGGAATGAATTCGGTCGGCGCGACCGGGCCGAGGAGGGCGCTGCGCCAGCGCGCCAGCGCCTCGAAACCGACGATCCGTCGGGTCGCGACGGAGACGATCGGCTGGAAATAGACCTCGATCCCGTCGGTGGCGACGGCCGCGCGCAATTCGAGTTCGATCAGCCGGCGGATCTGGATCTTGGCGTCCATCTCCTGCTCGAACGCCCTCCATACCCGCCGGCCGTCGGCCTTGGCGGCGTAGAGGGCGATGTCCGCTTTCGACAGCAGGGCGTCCGGGCTCGCGCCATCCTGGGGCGCCGACGCGCTGCCGATGCTGGCGCCCACGATCACCTCGCTCCCGTCGATGATCACCGCGCGGTTGATCTCGTCGATGATGCGCTTGGCGAGATCGTGGGTCTCCAACTGGCCGTGCGCGTGATGGTGAAGGATGACGAATTCGTCGCCGCCCCAGCGCGCGACCAGATCGCTTGGACCGATGAGGGCGCGGAGCCGGCTCGCGATCTCGACCAGGAGCTTGTCGCCGGTGCGATGGCCGAGGCTGTCGTTGACCTGCTTGAAGTCGTCGAGGTCGAGGAACATCACCGTCAGCCCGTCGCTCGCGGCGCCGTCGCGGCGAAGGGCGAGCGCCAGCTGCTCCTCGAAACATCGGCGATTGGGCAGTTCGGTGACCGAGTCGTAGCGGGCCATCCGGTTGATTTCCGCTTGCGCGTTGCGGCGCTCGGTGACGTCCTGGATGACCAGAACCGTGCCTTCGCTGGTCATGCGATGGACGGTGATCTCGAAGGCCCGGTCGTCGAGCGTTTCGAGGGGAATGACAAAATCAGCCTCGGCGCCGTCGCCGCTGGCGAGAATGGACGCCAGGCGCCCGAATTGCGGCTCGGCGATGACGCCGCTCGCAACCATCTTGCCCAGGGCCGATTTGACATGCGCGCCGGCGGGAGCGTCGTCCGGGCGGAGGTTAAACATCCTGAGGGCCTGATCGTTAGTCAGGACCAGACGGCCCTGCGGATTCAGCATGCAAAGGCCGTGCGACATGTTGTTGAGCGCCATGTCGAGGCGCGCCGCCAGCATCTCCGCCTTTTGTTGCGCCGCGACCACCGCCATAAAGTTGGCCCTCAGCCGCTGGGCGTAAGACTTCATGTAGAGGACCAGAGGCCCAATCCCCGCGGCGATCCCCACCGGATACCAGCCCCCGGCGACGATCATCGCCGCGGAAAGCGGAATGAAGGCGCCCAAAAGTTGCCCGTTGACCCCGCGATAGGTCGCGTAGCTGCGTGACATCAGGCTGAAGGCATAGGCGATCGTCATCGATACGCCGGTGAAATGGGCGAAGTTATTGTCGGTGACGCAGAACGAGAGCAGGGTCCAGGAGGACAGCGCGGTCAGGCTGACGAGAGCGCCGGTTGAGAAGATTCGCTCCCGCATGCGGGCAATTTCGACGGTCGGGCTCGGGACGTTTCTTGCATGTTGCCTGGCGAATTGCAGGCGAACCGCGGCGATCAGGAGCTGAGCCGGGGCCGTCATCGCCAGTATGAGGCTCTTCGCCGCCATCGCCGAGGCAATTTCGCCCACCGTGACCGCGACCGCCGACAAAAGCACGACCGGGACGACGTCGGTAAGCAGGCCGTCGACGAAGCCGATATAGATTGCGTCAGGCAGTTCGCCGGCTGACGGGGAAGGGTCGCTCCGCAGGGCTTCGCCCATGAAAAAACATACCGGATTGAGGGGTGCCGGACGCCAGTGTCGGCTCGGACAATTAAAAAGTCCCTTAACCGGGCGTAAGAACGGAGCTTTGAAATCATGAAGGAAAAGGCTTGAATTCGGGTCGTTCGGAGGCCCCGTCCTGATCCGTGACGATGGGCGGCGGTCAAAGCTTGAGCGGTTCAAAGCTTCAGGACGCTACACGCTCTCCGCGAGCAAATTAACCGGCGCCCTCGGAAATTGTACGGGGGAGATTTACATTCCCTTATGTTTTGTTAACTTGCCCGGACGTGGCGACGGTGGACGGGGGTTCGATGGGTGGGGCTGCGGACAATGCTCCGCAATCGTTTTCGGATCGTGTTCTGGGTCTGCTGGAGAGAGTCGAACATCGCGTCGCGAAGGCGCCGGCCGATCGCGAAGCGGCCTTTCGGCTGCGGTTCGACGCTTATCAGAGAATCGGATTCTTGCTGCGGGGCGACGGCGACCGGCTCTACGACCCGCGATACGACGACGCTCCGAACGCCTGGATCGCGAACACCTATCTCGACGGCGAGCTCGCGGGCACCGTCAGGGTCAATATCGGCGCCGGCGACAACGCGATCCTTCCCGGCCTCCAGGTCTTCGCCGACGTTCTCGTGCCCAGGCTCGCGGCGGGGGAGGTGGTCGCCGAGTTTACCCGTCTCGCGGCGCGACTGACGCTGTCCAGCGCTCACCCGGAACTGGCCTATATCATCATGCGCCCGGCCTTCATGGCGGCGGAGCATTTTGACGCCGACTGCGCCGTGGGCACGCCGCGCGCCGAGCATATCGCCTTCTACCGGCGCGCGTTCGGCGCAACGGTATGGCGCCAGCCTCGCGATTATCCGGGTTTGACGGCCAAGCTTGCCTGCGTCGGCGCCGATTACCGCCTCGCGCGGCAGTACATCGAATTGCGCTATCCCTTTTTCAGAACCGATCCGGCGGAACGGGAAGCCCTGTTCGGGCCGAGCCGGCAGGTCTCCCGCCGCGGCGGCCTCTGCGAGGACGCCAGCGGCGGCCTCGTCGGCTCGGCCTGAGCAACCTCTGGTCTCGCACTCGGAGGTCCGATAGGCTTGGGCGGATTGGCGCCGGCGTGTGGGCCAACGTATCGGCTGCGCGAAATGGGCGAGACCCGATCTGACGATGCGCGGTTGGACCTTGCGGCGCGGCGGTCGACGGATATCGCTTGGCGATCGACTCGGGTTTTCGCATCTACTTCGTGTATGCGGGCTTGTCGGCCGCCTACGCACAGGCGGGCAAGATGGACGAGGCGAAAGCAGCCTTGGCGGAGGCCCGTCGCCTCAATCCCAAACTCTCAGTCAAATGGATCACGGAGCACTACGGCGATGCTCTTTCGGACGGCCTGCGCAAGACGGGGCCGCGGAGGGTGAATAGGGGCTTCCGAATGCCCGCTACCTCCCACGCCCCTACGCCGCCGAAAGGGGTTCGCGGCCGGATCGCGCCCAAGAAAATCGGGCGTAAGCGTCGAGCGCCGCCTCGCTTGGGCGCACGGCGCGCGTCTGGCACCAATCCAGGAAACCATCGAGAGCGACCGTTTCCAGGCTCGCCTCGGCGCCGCCGATCGAAAGCCCCATGAAACGCCCGTAGCGGCTGTCGAGCCAGTCATCGTAGCCGCCATAGGCCGACAATTCCGGAATATGCCTCCGGGCGCGCGAAAAATCGCCTGCGGATACAACTCCTACGAGAATTTTATGCATAGTACATCTACCAGTATTAATGGCGCCCATCGCCGGCCGGCGTCTCTCCTTCACGCACTATCAACAATTCGTAATCGGCGAGTAAAGGCTTTAACTTAAAAACCGCCGAGGACCCGGGTGAAACCCGACCCTCTTCCGTTTCGAGAGGAATTTTCGCCGCGCAAGTTAGTCTAACCAAATGGCCTCCGCTACCTGAGGGAGGAACAAGCCCGACTAAAATAGACTTACGGAATTATGTCAACATTAAATCAAAGACCCGCGGATGTCGCGATTGGCGCAACCAGCGAGGCGCAGCGCCCCGAGAGGCTGTTCTTAAAGAACGCCCGTCATGGGCCGCCGGACTCCGGCGCCTTCAAATAGGGGGTCATGCCCTCGCGGGCGAGTTCGTCGGCGCGAGCGTTCAATTCGTCGTCTGCGTGGCCCTTGACCCAGCGCCACTCGACGGCGTGCGCCTCGCGAGCGGCGTCGAGGCGCCGCCAGAGGTCCTCGTTCTTGACCGGCTTTTTGGCCGCGGTGCGCCAGCCGTTCGTCTTCCAGCCGGCAATCCAATCGGTGACGACGCCGCGCAGGTACTGCGAATCCGTGTGCAGGATGACCTCGGATGGGCGGTTCAGGGATTCGAGCGCCTGGATCGCCGCGGTGAGCTCCATGCGGTTGTTGGTGGTGAAGGCCTCGCCGCCTCTGAGCTCCTTTTCATGCGCGCCATAGCGCAGGACGGCGCCCCAGCCGCCCGGGCCGGGGTTGCCGGAGCAGGCCCCGTCGGTCCAGATCGACACCCGTCGGTTCACCGCATGAGCCCATAGTCGGCGGCCGACCTCACCCGTTGATGGAAGCGCAGCTTGTCCCGGTATTCGAGCGGATTCTTGGGCGCCACCTTTGCGCCCGGCGGCACGTTGAGCCAGTCGACCAGCCGGGTCAGCATGAACCTGAGCGCCGCGCCACGGGCGAGCAGGGGCAGCGCTTCGATCTCAGCCTCGCTAAGCGGCCTCAGCCGCTGATAGGCGGCGATCATCGCCCGCCCCTTGGAGACGTTGAATTCGTTGTCGGGTTCGAAACACCAGGCGGAGAGGCAGATCGCCAGGTCGTAGGCGAGGGCGTCGTTGCAGGCAAAGTAGAAGTCGATCAGGCCGGAGAGCTTCTCGCCGAGGAAGAACACGTTGTCATTGAAGAGATCGGCGTGGATGACGCCGCCCGGCAGGCCCTCGGGCCAGCAAGCCTCGAGAAAACTCAGCTCCGCCGCGCTCTCCTCGGCAAGATGCGGGGCGACCTCGTCCGCCCGCCCCTCGGCCGCCCGGAACAACGGGCGCCAGCCCTCGAGCGAGAGCGCGTTGGCGCGCTCGAGCGGGAAATCGGCGCCCGCCAGGTGCATCCGCGCCAGCGCCTCGCCCACCTCCCCGCAGTGGCGAACACTGGGACGGCGAATCCACAAGCCGTCAAGAAAGGTGACGATCGTCGCCGGGCGCCCGGCGAGCCGGCCGAGCGCCGAGCCCGAGCGATTGCGAACCGGTTGGGGGCAGGTGACGCCGCGCTCCGCCAGATGCTCCATGAGTCCGATGAAAAACGGCAAATCTTCCGCTTTCACCCGCTTCTCGTAGAGGGTCAGGATGTATTGGCCGCTCGCCGTGCGCATGAGGTAATTGGAATTCTCGACCCCCTCGGCGATGCCCTTGAACGAAGTCACCTCGCCGATGTCGTAAAGCGCCAGGAAAGCGCGGAGCGCGTCGTCCGGGACTTCGGTATAGACAGCCATGTCCGTCCGTTGAGAGGATCGAAGGAGAGCGATGGCGGACCCGCTTAACGGCGTGTATAAGGCGCGTCAATCGCCGCGCTTCGTCGCCGGTCGAGGCCTTTGGGCCGCACGACGGCGGCGGGCTGAACAATGCGCCCGAGCGCGGCGCGAGCGGACCCCGGCGCGTTGAACCGCCGGTCAGGGTTCCCTCGATCTGACGCCCGGAGGCGATCGGTTCGGCAAGTCGCGCGGCCAGGGCGCTCTGGCGGCGCTGAGACGGCAATTGGACGGGGGTCCGCTTCATGCGCATCGTAATGATTGGCGCCGGCTATGTCGGCCTGGTTTCGGGAGCCTGCCTGGCCGATTTCGGCCATGAGGTGGCCTGCGTCGAGGTCGACGAAAGCAAGGTCGAAGCCCTGCGCAAGGGCAAGGTCCCGATCTACGAGCCGGGCCTGAGCGAATTGGCGCTCGCCAATCAGGCCGCGGGCAGGCTCTCGTTCACCACCGATCTGAAGGCGGCCGGGCAGGGCGCCGAGGCCATCTTCATCGCCGTCGGCACCCCTTCGCTGGCCGAAGTCGGCTCGGCCGACATGCGGTTCGTTCACCAGGCGGCTCGCGACATCGCCGGGATTATCAAGAACTTCACTGTCGTCGTGGTGAAATCGACGGTTCCGATCGGCGCCGGCGACGAGGTCGAGCGCATCATCGCCGAGCGCGTGCCTGAAGGTTCGTTCGCCGTCGTTTCGAACCCGGAATTCCTGCGCGAGGGCGCGGCGATCGAGGACTTCAAGCGGCCCGACCGGGTCGTCATCGGGGCCGAGGACGACCGTGCGCGCGAGGTGATGCGCGAGATCTACCGCCCGATCGAGCGCAACGGCGGGCGGATCGTCTACACGTCGCGCCGCAGTTCGGAGATGATCAAATATGCAGCCAATGTGTTCCTGGCCATGAAGGTGACGTTCATCAACGAAATCGCCGACCTATGCGAGCGCGTCGGCGCCGACGTCCTCGACGTTTCGGACGGTATCGGTCTCGACGACCGCATTGGCCGCAAGTTTCTCAATCCTGGCCCGGGCTTCGGTGGTTCGTGCTTTCCCAAGGATACGCTGGCGCTGACCAAGTTCGCCGCCGACGCCAAGGCGCCGATCCGGCTGGTCGAAACGCTGGTCGACGTCAATGACAAGCGAAAAACGGCGATGGCCGCGAAGATCGTCAAGGCCTGCGGCGGCTCGGTCGAGGGAAAGCGGATCGCCGTGCTCGGCCTCACCTATAAGCCCAGAACCGACGACATGCGCGACGCGCCGAGCCTCGTCATCGTGCCCGAGTTGCAAGCCGCGGGCGCGCACATTGTCGCCTACGATCCGGAGGGCGTTCGCACCGCAAAACCGCTGCTTCCCGGCATCGAATTCGCCGACAACGCCTATGCCTGCCTCAAGGGCGCGGACGCGGCGGTCATCGTCACCGAGTGGGACGAGTTCCGCGCTCTCGACCTCTCTCGCGTCAAGGCCAGCCTGGCCGCGCCGATCATCGTCGACTTGCGCAACATCTATCCCGTCAAGGCGATGAAGGCGCTCGGATTTCGTTACGTCTGCGTTGGCCGCGGGTTCGGCGGGGAAGGCTGAGGCGTGGGGTCTGCTTTCCAGCGCACGGCGCAACGGTGGCGCGCGTCCCGGCGGCGTCCGTCGCCATCCTTGACCGAAGCCGCGAATCCCGACAATCGGGGGCCGCTCATGCCGCCCCCCCGCCAACCCCGTTCCTGTGTCATCGTCGTCGAGAATTTGCCGGTCCCCCTCGACCGGCGGGTTTGGCAGGAGGCCCAGGCCCTCGCTCGCGCCGGCTGGTCGGTGTCGGTGATCTGCCCGGCCACCCCCGCCTTTCCCAAGCGATTCGAGGTCATCGACGCCATCGCGGTCTACCGGCATCCGCTGCCGGTCGAGGGGGGGCGCGGCGCGCTCGGCTACTTCGCCGAATATTCAGCGGCGCTCTTTCATCAGTTCCGGCTCCTGATCAAGGTTCACCGCGAGCGCGGCTTTTCGGTCATCCAGGCCTGCAACCCGCCCGACCTCATCTTTCTCCCCGTGCTGCCGTTCAAGCTCATGGGCAAGAAGTTCATCTTCGATCAGCACGACGTCGCGCCGGAACTGTTCTTCGTCAAGTTCGGCGCCAAGGGCTTCCTCTATCGGGCGCTGATGTTTTTCGAGCGCATGAGCTACGCCGCGGCGGATCATGTCATCACCGCCAACGCGACATTCAAGGAGATCGCGGTTGCTCGCGGCGGCAAGGCGCCTTCGCTGGTCGAGGTCGTCTACGGGGTGCCCGATCGCAAGCACATCCGTCGCGTCGAGCCCGAGCCGGGGCTCAACCTCGGGCGCAAGTTCGTGCTCGGCTATGTCGGCATCATCAATCCGCAGGACGGCGTCGACCATCTGGTGCGCGCCGTCGCGGAACTGGTGAAGAGGGGATTTCGCGACTTTCGCGCAATTGTCGTCGGCTCGGGGCCGGCGCTCGAAAAGGTGCGCGCGCTCACCCGTTCGCTCGAGGTTGAAGATTTTCTCTCATTTCCCGGCTACCTCAGCGGCGACGCGCTACTCGCGCATATCAGCGCGTTCGACATCGGCGTCATCCCCGATCCGATGAACGAGGCCAATGATCTCATGAGCATGAACAAGGTGTTCGAATATTGCGCCTTGGGAATTCCGACCGCGTGCTATCCCCTCAAGGAGACGAAGCGTCTTCTTGGCGAGGCGGCGACTTACGCGCCCTCGCACGATCCGGCGGGGCTTGCCGACGCCTGCCTCAGCCTGATGCAGGACGAATGCTTGCGCGCGCGCTGCGCCGCGGCGGCCGCCAGGCTTTCGGCGGAGGCCTTCCAGTGGGAAAAGGAAGCGCGCAAATATGTCGCGACTTACGAACGCGTGCTGTCGGCGTCCCGCTAGAACTGCACGCCCCGGGTCAAGGCGCCGTCGATCACCAGATTGGTCCCGGTCGTGAAGCTCGAAGCGGGGCTCGCCAGAAAGACGATGCCGCGCCCGATCTCCTCCGCTTTCGCCATCCGCCCGGTCGGGTTCAGCGAAAGCGCGTGCTTGTAGAGGTCGGGGAGATTCTTTTCCGCGCTCTGCCAGAAGCCGCCGTCGAAATAGGTGTTGCCCGGCGACACCGCGTTCACCCGGATCATCTTCGCCGCGTGCTGATAGGCGAGCTTCTGCGCGTAATGAATGAGCGCGGCCTTCATGCCGCCATAAGCGGGACCAGCGAAGTCGACCTCGCGCCCGGAGACCGAGGAGACGATGACGATCGAGGGATGCTTCGATTTTTCGAGGAAGGGCAGGGCGGCGTTGACCGCGTTCACCGTATGCATCAGGTCGACCTCGAACGCCTTGGCCCAGGATTCCTCGACGTCCTGGGCGGCGAGCGCGGAGACATTGGCGACCAGAATGTCGAGGCCGCCGAGCGCGGCCGCGCTGTCGGCGATGAATTTGTGGAGCGCGGCCTTCTTCGCCACGTCGAGCTCGGCGCCGAAGGCGTTCACGCCTTTGGCCTTGAACGCCTTGACCGCCGCCTTCACCTCGTCCGCGTTGCGGGCGCAGATCGCGACGCTTGCGCCTTCGGACGCGAAGATATCTGCAGCCGCCCGCCCGATGCCCTTGGTGCCGCCGGTTACGACCGCGCGCAGGCCCTTCAATCCGAGATCCATGTTCCCCTCCCTAAGCTCGCGTTGATGGCAGGTACTCTTTGAGGATCGAGGCCCCCAGCGTGTATTTGGGATCGACCATATTGCCGACCCGCATTCTCCCGGCCTGCGTCAGCAGGAAATAGGCCTCGAGCTCGTCGAAGCCATAGTCGGCCGCGAGCCAGCGGATGAGTTCCCGATAGGCGATGCGCGCCGCGTCCTCCATCGGGCGCGCGGAGCCGATCGTCATGATGAAGCGCTCGTTCTCGAGCCTGGGCCACTGAATCGCCCACGCCTTGATGAGATCGACCTGGACCGTGG
>DATGHB010000528.1:0-3612 GCA_035308265.1 Roseiarcus sp. | reverse complement strand
GAAACCAGGGAGAGGCTGCATGAAGTCGCCCTCGGCCTGATCCGATCCGTCTTTCCACCCCCGAAAGGGATCCGGCTGGTCGGCGTGACGCTGTCGAACTTTCGTGCGCCGGACAGGGGTCGAGAGGGGGAACTTCCGTTTAAGGAAATCTAAGGACGATGGGGGATGTCCTTATGGTTGCGCGATGGATGAAAAGCTGCTCAGCGCCTTGGGCATGACCGCGAAGAAATAACTCCGCTGCCGGAGCGCTCATCCATCGCATCGCGGGCGAGACGGGCCAGGCAACGCCAAGACGCGACAGGCGATCGGGCGCCGCAAACCATTGGAATCGCTGAAAACCGACTCGCAAATGGCGCGCGCGTTCAGGAGCCGCGCCCCGGCTACGCGCCCCTCATGGGCCGCCGCCTCGCCCGGCGCGGACGGCGGGAAGCGCCTACCTGAACTCGGCGCCGAGCCGCTCCATCGTGGGGCGGAAGTCAGGGAAGCTGGTGGCGATCATCGCGGCGTCGTCGACCGTCATCGGCTCGAGGCTGGCGAGCCCCATGACAAGGAAGCTCATCGCGATCCGATGATCCATGTGGGTGAGCACGGTTCCTCCGCCGCGCGGGCGCCCGCCCTCGACGATCAGATCATCGCCCTCGATGGCGCAGTCGACGCCGGCAGCCTTCAGCCCCGCGGCGACGGCGGCCAGACGATCGCTCTCCTTGACCCTCAGTTCGTGCAGGCCCCGCATCCGCGTCGAGCCGAAAGCAAAGGAGGCCGCGACAGCCAGGATCGGATATTCGTCGATCATCGAGGGCGCGCGCGAAGCGGGAACGTCCACCCCATGAAGCGTGCCCGCCCGCACCCTCAGGTCGGTTAGGTCCTCGCCGCCTTCGCGCCGCTGGTCGAGCGCCTCGATATGGGCGCCCATCTCCTTGAGCGTGGTCAGAAGCCCGGTCCGGAGCGGATTCATCATCACGCCTTCGACCACGATGTCCGAACCCGGAACGATCGAGGCGGCGACGATGGGGAACGCCGCCGACGAAGGATCGCCGGGAACGACGACGGCGGCCGGTCGCAATTCCGGCCGGCCGACGAGCGTGATCCGCCGCCCCTCGCCTTCCGGCGTAACCGTGACCTCGGCGCCGAAATGGGCGAGCATCTTCTCGGTATGGTCGCGCGAGGCCTCCTTTTCGATCACGGTCGTCTTGCCCGGCGCGTTGAGGCCGGCGAGCAGGACAGCCGACTTGATCTGCGCCGAGGCGACGGGGGTGCGATATTCGATCGGCGCCGGATCGCGCGCGCCCTTGAACACGATCGGACAGCGCCCGCCTTCGGCCTCGGAGACGACCTGAGCCCCCATGAGCCTCAGGGGATCGAGGATGCGCCGCATCGGCCGCTTGCGCAGCGAAGCGTCGCCGTCGAAGGAAGCCGTCACTCCATGACCGCCGACGACGCCCATCATCAGGCGGCAGCCGGTGCCGGAATTGCCGAAGTCGAGCGGTTCCCGCGGGGCCAGGATCGCGCCGAGGCCTGGGCCCTGAATCCGCCATGCGCCGGGCCCGCGCCGCTCGATGACGGCGCCGAGCGCTTGGGCCGCCTTGCCGGTTCTCATGACGTCGTCGCCCTCGAGCAGGCCTTCGACCGTCGTTAAGCCGCAGGAGAGAAGGCCGAACAGAAAGGCGCGATGCGAGATCGACTTGTCGCCGGGCGGCCTCACCCGCCCTTTCAGCGGCCTTGAGCGTTTGGCGCTGAGCGGCGAGGCGCCGAACAGAGGCGACCGGGAAACGGACACGGAAAACGACCTTGCTTTTCGCCGGCGCAATCGCGCGAGCCCAGGGGACCGCGCTCGTATCACCAGCGCTGGAAACTGTCGACCGCCGATCCATTTAGCGCATTGACAAGGGCTGGGGGGCGTGACTAACGGAGCCCGCCGAAATTCCGTCCTCAACCACCGGGAACAGATCGCCTTGGCCAAACCCGAACTCGGAAGCAAACATCAGTGCCAGAACTGCGGCGCCAAATTCTTCGATCTCAACAAGGATCCGGTCGTCTGCCCGAAATGCGGGACCGTGTTTCAGGGCGCGGCGCGGGCGCGGGCGCCCGCAAAGCCTGAGGAGGAGGAGACCGAGCTCGCGACGCCCGCCGGCGTCGACGTGGTCTCGCTCGACGAGGTCGAGGCGGCCGAGGAGAAGGTCGCCGAACCGGCCGTCGACGACCTCGACGTCGAGGAGGACGCCCAGGACGACGAGGCCGAGGATCCGTTCCTGGAGGAGGAAGAGGAAGACGACGACGACGTCAGCAACCTCATCGACGGCGATATCGCCCCCGACGAGGAACCCTGAACGGCCGGAGGCGATATTCGGCGGCTCGCGGAGAGCCTGGCGACGTAAGACGGCTTTTTCGGCCGGCGGCCCTTGTGGGCGGCGCGGCTTTGCGGTTATACCCGCGCCCTCGGAAACGAGGCGCTCCGCCCCAATCGGAGCCGCGTTAGATTTGGAGAACGGGGCCATAGCTCAGTTGGGAGAGCGCTTCAATGGCATTGAAGAGGTCGTCGGTTCGATTCCGTCTGGCTCCACCATCATCAAATGAAATCCTCCAAACCCTTGGCGCCGAACGCAAACCCGGCGGTGAAGCTCACCAGCTTCGGCGCCTTGACCTTCGACTGCTACGGCACGCTGATCGACTGGGAATCGGGGATGATCGAGGCGCTCAAGCCCCTGACGGACAAGGCGCCGCGGCCGCTTGAACGCGACGAAATCCTCGAGGCGCACGCGCGCCATGAATCCACGCAGCAGGTCCACACGCCGGCCAAGCCCTATCGTGATCTCCTGGCGACCGTTTATCGGCGGCTCGCCGAGGAATGGGGCGTCGTGGCCAGCTGGGCCGACTGCGCGGCTTACGGCCGGTCAGTCCGGAAGTGGCCGGCGTTCGCCGATTCCGCCGCCTCGCTTCAATACCTGAAGCGGCACTATAAACTGGTCATACTGTCGAACGTCGATAACGAGAGCTTCGCCTTCAGCAACGAGAAGCTCGGGGTCGATTTCGACGCCGTCTACACCGCCGAGGACTGCGGCTCGTACAAGCCCTCGAAACGCAATTTCGACTATATGCTCGCCAAGCTGAAGACGCTCGGGATCGACAAGAAGCAGATCCTG
Source organism: Roseiarcus sp. (assembly GCA_035308265.1). Taxonomy (GTDB): domain Bacteria; phylum Pseudomonadota; class Alphaproteobacteria; order Rhizobiales; family Beijerinckiaceae; genus Roseiarcus. Next base: position 472 of record DATGHB010000528.1, on the reverse strand, counting down.
CATACCGCCGAGAGTCTGTTCCACGACCACGGACCCGCGAACCAGTTCGGCCTCGCGTCATGCTGGATTCATCGGCGCCACGGCCAGGGGGGCTCCGGCGCGACCATGGCGCTTAAGCAAGCGCCCACATATGACTTTCGCTTCGAGAGCCTGGCCGACATGGTCAGGGCGCATCGGGAAGCGCTGAAGGCCTGATGGAAAAGCCGCCGATCGTCTATGACGACTTCGCCAAGGTCGACATTCGCATCGGCCGCATCGTCGCGGTCAAGCCGTTCGAGCGGGCGCGAAATCCGTCGTATAAGGTGGAAGTGGACTTCGGCCCGTTGGGCACGAAATGGTCGAGCGCCCAGATCACCAGCTATTCGCAAGAAGAACTTGTCGGCCGGCTGGTTGTTTGCGTCGTCAACTTTCCGCCGCGCAACATCGCCGGCTTTCAGTCCGAAGTGCTGATCCTCGGGGCGAAGAACGCGCG
>DATGHB010000527.1:0-2759 GCA_035308265.1 Roseiarcus sp. | reverse complement strand
CGCGGTTGAACAGGAAGCCGTGGACGATGACTTGCTTCGGTACTGGCAGGCCAGCCGACATCAGGAACGCCGGCCAGTAGATGGCGTGGAAGCGGGTGATGTCCTTGCCGATCACATGGACGTCCGCCGGCCAGAATTTCGCCCGCGGCCCATCGTCGGGGAAGCCGGTCGCGGTGATGTAATTGGTCAGCGCGTCGACCCACACATACATCACATGCTTCGGATCCCCGGGCACCGGCACGCCCCATTTGAGGGTGGCGCGGCTGATCGGGAAATCGGAGAGGCCGCGCTTCACAAAGGCGACGATTTCGTTGCGATAGGTCTCCGGCGTGACGAATTCGGGATGGGCGTCATAATGCGCCAACAGCTTATCGGCATAGGCCGAGAGCTTGAAGAAATAGCTCTCCTCCTCCTGCCATTCGACCGGCGCGCCGCTCGGGGCGAGCTTCTTGCCATCTGGGCCGTCGGTCAGCTCGTTCTCAAGGAAATAGGCTTCGTCCCGCACCGAATACCAGCCGGAATATTTCGATAAGTAAATGTCGCCGTTGGCGGCCATGCGCTCCCAGATCGCCTGCGAGGCGCGGATGTGCCTCGGCTCGGTGGTGCGCACGATGTCGTCGGCGCGGGCGTTCAGCATCTCGCCCATCGCCTCGAATTCGGCGGCGACCCGGTCGACAAAGGCCTGCGGGGAAATGCCCTCGCGCGCCGCCGCCTGCTGAACCTTGAGCCCGTGCTCGTCCATGCCGGTGACGAACAGGGTCTCGCGTCCGTCGAGGCGCATGAAGCGCTGGATCGCGTCGGTCGCGATGCGCTCATAGGCGTGGCCGATATGGGGCGCGCCATTGGCGTATGGGATCGCCGTGGTGATGAAGAAGCGGCTCATGGCCGCCACGTCCTAGAGCAAAACTTTTTAGGCGGCGACGAAAATCTAATCTCTTGCGCGTGTTGCCTTTGGAGCGACGCGCTTCATCTCTCCCACCGCCGTCCTTCGGACGATTCCCCTCCCCCGCTTGGCGGGGGAGGATAGGCTTGCGACGGTCGGCGCTTCTTTGTCCTCCCTTGCCGCGAAGCGGCGGGGGAGGGGACCATGCGAAGCATGGTGGAGGGGGTGACGCATGGTGGAGGGGGCGCGCGACCGATGACGGGCGCCGCCAAGACGACCTAGCGCCTCGGCGCGGCTGCGGCGATCTCGGCGATCAGCGCCAGAACATGCAGTTTCCGGTCGAGATTGAGCGCCTCCGTCTCCCGCTCCGCGTCGCGGATGCGGTCCCACAAGCCTCCAATCTCGTCCACCTTGAGCGATCCGGGCTCGACGTCGCGGGCATAAGCCGCGAGCCAGCCGTAAAGCTCGCGATGGAAGGCAAGATAGGCCTCGTCGCCCGCGCGCCCGCCGAGCGCGTCGGCGAGCCTCGCGACCGCCCGCGGATCAGGGCGCGGCAAGCCGGCGACGACCTCGTCGATCAGCGCGCCGGCCCCGCCCGATTCAGGCGAGAGGCGGACCAACGCCTCGCGAACCGATCCGTCAGCGCGTTTGGCGGCCGCCGCGATCGCCTCATGACCGGCTTCGCTCCACGGAGCCCCCAGACCGGTCACGGCGCTCACGATCTCATCTTCCGTAAGAGCCTCCAGCCGCAAACGCCGGCAGCGCGAGCGGATTGTGGCCAAAACCTGGCCCGGCCGATGGGACACGATGAGGATCAGCGAGCGCTCCGGCGGCTCCTCAATCATCTTGAGCAATGCGTTGGCGCTATTGGGATTGAGCTCGTCTGCCGAATCGACGATTGCCGCCCGCCAGCCGCCGAAGGCCGCGGACAGTTGGAAGACTTGCAGACCCTCTCGCACCGCATCGACCGCAATCTCGCTTGCGAGCTTCCTGGTCGTCGGCTGCCAGCCGCGCCGGATCAGCGCGAAATCGGGATGGGCAAGCTGAGCGAGCAGCCGCGCCGCCGGATGGCCCGGCTCGACATGGAGGCTCACCGCCTCGCGCACCGCCTTCGCGGCCGGATCAGGGTTGGCGAGCACGAAGCGGGCGAACCGCCAGGCGAGCGTCGCCTTGCCGATTCCCTGCCTCCCACCGATCAGCCAGGCGTGCGCAAGCCGGCCCTCGCGATAGGCGGCCAGCATTTCAGCCTCCGCGCGCTTGTGCCCGGCAAGGGAATAGACATGGCGCGGATGAGGCGCGCCGGCGAGCGCGTCGGCTTCCGGAAGGTCGTCCGCCTCGCCCTTTTTCATGCGCGGCTGGTTCATGCGCGCAACCACAAAGGGGGGACTTGGGAACGGCAGCGCCCGAGGGACCTCATGCTGAGGAACCGCGCGGAAGCGCGGTGTCTCGAAGCATGCTCCAGCTCTCGAGGCCTTCGGAGCATACGGGAGCGTCCTTCGAGGCCGCTTCGCGGCGCCTCAGGACGAGGTGGTTTGGGCTTCCTCATCCGGGTTGGGGCTTCTGCGCGCCTGCAGGATCGAGCCGAGCCTCGACCGCCGCCCAGATCGCAGCGGCGACCTCCTCTTCGCTCCGCTCGGCGTCGACGACCACGCAGCGCCAGGGTTCGGCCGCGGCGATGGCGAGGAACGCCTGCCTGAGGGTTTCGTGAAAGGCTAGCCCTTGTCGTTCGAACCGGTCGGCCGGCTCCCCGCCTGGCCTTCGCTGGGCCGCGCGGGCCAAGCCTATTCCTGCCGGAATGTCGAGGACGAGGGTGAGATCGGGCCGGTCCGCGCCGATGGTCAGGCGCTCGAGCGAGGCGATGAACGCCTCCGGCAGA
>DATGHB010000526.1:0-5410 GCA_035308265.1 Roseiarcus sp. | reverse complement strand
TCCGGTCCGTTGGGGTCGGGCCGGATACGGTATTGGGTGACGCCGCCGCCGTGCAATCCGCCGCCTCCGAAGGCGATGACCGAAACCTGCGCGACTGCGAAGCTCGGGGCGAAGTTGTACTGAACGCTCCAGGAGGAGCTGGTCGCCCAGCCCCAGTTGTAGTGCATGCCGCTGACTGGCATCGGCCGACCCTCCCCTCCCGCACTGCCACGCGGCGCATTCAGGTCCGCAGTCTTACGCATGTCAAGGAATCCTTCGGCCTCAACTGCGCTCGACCGCTTTCGGGCGCGATCGCGCCACTGTCTCGCGCTGCGCGCGGCGACAGGAGAGCGGCGGCAGGCCGCGCAGTATGAGGCCGGCGTCGCCGACCGTCTGCCGGCCGATCTCGTAGAGCGAGTCGACCATCGCGCCGGCGCGATGGGGCGAGAGCAGCAGACCCTCGACCTTGCGCGCTGGCTCATCGCGCGGCGCGGGCTCTTGCGGAAAGACATCCGTTCCGGCCCGGAAGCGGCCGGTTTCGACCTGGCGCAGGAACTCGGGAAAATCGACCACCCCTGCCCTGCTCATCAGCAGGAAGACGGAGCCTGGCGCGATCATCTCGAATTCGCGCTTCCCCAGAAATCCCTGGTTCTCGCTGGTCACGGCGGCGAACACGACGATGACGTGGCTCGTCCTCAAGACCTCCGCGAGCGAGGCGGCGGCGACGCCGAAGCCTGCCATGAAATGATCGGACACCCACGGATCGTAGGCCTTGACCGGGCAGCCGAACGGCTGAAGCAGGGGAACGAACGCGCGCGCGAGATCGCCGAAGCCGATCAGGCCGACGCGCGTCCCGTAGAGCGAGAAGCAGCCTTCCGCGCCCTCGAGCAGCCATTTCTCGTTTCCCTTCCGCATGGCGCGATCCGCCGCGGTTACGCCGCGGCAGAGGTCGATCGCCATCCCGAGCGCCATTTCGGCAACGGGCCTCGCGAAAGCGGAGCCCGGCGCGAGCACATGAATGCTGCGCTCGAAGCAGACCTTGTAGTCGACATTCTGCAGAAAGTTCGTCTCGACATTGATGATGGGCGAAGCTTTGGCGCGCGGTCGAGGCGGGCCTTCGGCATGTCGCTCTGCCCTATCAGGAGCGCCATCTCGGGGCGGTAGGAGTCGAGTCGCTTGACCGGCATGCGGCCGGAGCCTTCGTGAATCGCAAGCTCGCCCATATCTTCGAGCCACGCCCAAATCTTCGGCTCGAAGATCTCCACCAGGGCGCGCGGCTGCGGATCGATCACGATCAGGGGTTTCGCCGCCAATCTCCGCTCTCCGATCGGCAGGTTTCTCGAAGCCAATAGGGTGGCGTGTTGCGTGATGTCAAATTGACGACAAGAGATTCGTGATTAAGTAGAACCTCGGCCTAATGACCCAGTGTCCAGGACGAAGTCGCCAATCGAGCGAAGAGAATCGTGACAATGCGCCGAACCTTATGCGTGGGGCTGGCCACGCTGCTCTGGTCCTCGATGTCTTTCGCGCAAAGCCCGATTGACATCCACGCCTACTTTCAGAAGGCGCGCGACCTCGGCCGCGAGGGTCTGGCGCGGAAGACAAAGACCGTCGACGCGCGAGCGGCTCGCCCGGGCGAAATTGTCGTCACCGTCATCAAAGGGGAAGGCAAGGAGACCCAAAGTCCGCCCGCCAAAACCGGCGACATGGTGGTTCGCAACCGGTGTCCTGAGACCGGAAGCGAGGAGTTCCTCGTTCCGGCTTCGAAATTCGCCGGCCGCTACGAAGGGCCGGCCGGGTCGGCGGGCGAAGGCGGCTGGCGCCCCTATCGGCCGCGCGGCGCGGACATGCGCTTCGTCGTGGTGACCGAAAGGGACGGCGCGTTCACCTTCACCGCGCCCTGGGGCGAGACGATGATCGCGCGTCCGGGCGACGCGATCGTCCAGGACATCCACGACCCCAAGGACACCTACAGGGTTCAGAAAGCCGCCTTCGCTTGCACTTATGAGGAAATCCGGCGGCCGGCGAAGTGAGGATAGCCTTCCCGATCCGCCGCGCCTCGGCAATGCCGGTTGGCGACAATCGAGGCTGCCTGCCCTATATGAGCGCGATGTCTCGACCCTATGAAGCGCGCTTTTCAGTGGCACCGATGATGGACTGGACCGACCGCCGCTGCCGGGCGTTCCATCGGGTCCTCACGCGCCGCGCCCGGCTCTATACCGAGATGGTGACGGCGGATGCGGTCGCCTTCGGCCCGCGCGAGCGGCTGATCGGCTTCGACGCGGAGGAGCATCCGGTCGCGCTGCAGCTCGGCGGGGCGGAGCCGAACCGCCTCGCTCAGGCCGCGCGCATCGGCGCCGACTTCGGCTACGACGAGATCAATCTCAACTGCGGCTGCCCGTCAGATCGGGTGCAGAGCGGCCGCTTCGGCGCCTGCCTCATGCGCGAGCCCGAGGCGGTCGCCGAATGCGTGGCGGCGATGGCCGCTGGCGTCGATGTTCCGGTCACGGTCAAGTGTCGGATCGGCGTCGACGAGCAGGAGCCTCGCGCCGCTCTGTTCGCCTTTGCCGACGCAGTGAAGGCCGCGGGCGCGGATGCGCTCATCGTCCATGCGCGCAAGGCGTGGCTCGACGGCTTGAGCCCTAAGGACAATCGCACCATTCCGCCGCTCGACTACGGCCTCGTCCATGCGCTCAAAGCGACCCACCCCGGCTGGCCGATCATCCTCAACGGCGGCCTTCCCGACCTCGACGCGGCGCGGGCGCAACTTGCTCATGTCGACGGAATCATGCTCGGGCGCGCGGCCTATCAGAACCCGGAGCTCCTGATCGGCGTCGATCCCGAGCTGTTCGGCGAAGATGCGCCGGTCGCCGACGCCTTCGAGGCGGTCGAAGTCTTTATGCCTTGGATCGCGCGTGGGCTCGAACGCGGCGAGCGCCTGCACGACTACACCCGGCATCTCCACGGCCTATTCGCCGGCCGGCCGGGCGCGCGCTTTTTCCGACAGGTTCTGGCGACGGAGGCCGTGAAGCGCGGGGCGGGGCTCGAGGCTTTGCGTTATGCGATCGGCTTGGTCTCGCGCGACGTCGCAGGGTTCAACCTCAAGCAGCCGGCGGTCGCTTAGCCAGCCTTTCAGGTAGCCGACCACGAGGCGTGTGCCCGCTTCGATGAGGGACTCCATGGCGCCCCTGGAAAGGGTCTTGGAGTGACGCAAGACTGCGTTGTGGGTCAGCGCCTCAATCGAAGTCACACAAACAAATGATGCAAGCTCCAAGTCATCGACCCGGAGCTCGTCGCGATGCTTATCGAGATAGTTCTTGAACAGCGCGTAATATTCCCGATTGAAGGTCTCCACATCCTCTAGCTTGCCTACGCGCGGAATCTGCTCCGCAAGCACGCGGTGAAGCCTCGGATTCACGCGATGCGCCTTGACCGCTGCGGCGACCATCTTGCGCACCGCCTTCTGAACCGGCAGGCTCATCGCTTCCGCCAACTCGTCGTGGACGACCTGCACAATCTCTTGATTGTGACGATCGATGACGGCGACGACGAGCGCCTCCTTGCTGGGGAAATATTGGTAGAGCGAACCGACGCTCACGCCCGCTACCTCCGCGATCCGATTCGTGCTGGCCTTGTCGAATCCTTCACGGACGAGAATGCGAGCGGTCGCTTCCACGAGCGCGCTCACCGTCGCGCGTGATCGGCGCTGAGAAGCGCGTTTCCTGGGATTGGTGGACGGTCTTCGCGCCAAGTTCCGCGCCATCAATGCGAGTATCGAAAGCGAATGATCGCTCGTATCCTGTTACATGCCGAAGCGACGAACAACATCGCGCGCCGCTTCAGCCATTCAGGAGACCACGTCATGCGCGATACCCTGCAACGCCTGTTCAAGTTCAAAGCTTGGGCGAACGATAAATTGGTAACCGCATTGGCCGAACTCGGCCACGACTCCCCCATACCGGGACTGGCCATCAAGGCGTTGAGCCACACCTATGTCGTCGACCGGATCTCCATCGCGCATATGACGCGAAAGGCTCACGCCTACAGTTCGGCGAACCTGAGTGAACTGCCGACACTGGAAGACTTGTCCGCGGACATGAGAAAAAACGATCGGGACTATGTCGACTACGTGGGGGAGCTTGATCCGCTCAATTGGCCGAACAGATAGACTTCGCGTTTACGGATGGCCTTCCGGGCCGCATGTCGCGAGAGGAAATGCTCATGCACGTGATAACCCATGGCGCCGGTCACCGCGGACAGGTCAGCGCGCTCATGCTGCTCAATTCCGTCAGGCCGGCGAAGGATGGTTTCACGACCTATCTGCATGAGGCCGAGGCTTCGACGAGGCGACACGCCGCTGCGTGAACGCTTGCTCCGCGCGACTGTCGCCATCGGGAGCGCATGCATTCGTCTTGCGGAAACCCAAGTGCAGCCGCTCACTTCGCCACGATGACCAGCCGGTCGCGTTCGACCGTGTAGCTCTTGAGCCGCTCGAGAAAGCTCATGCCCAGCAGGCTCTCGTCCAGCGCGCCCGGCCGCGCGACCAGCGCCGGCACGTTGCGCATCACGATCGGCCCGACGGCGATCCGGTCGATCCGAACCTCCGCCGCCATCGCCGAGCCGTTGGCGGTGGCGACCGGAACGTCAAATGACAGCCCGGCGGCCGGAATTCCCGCCCGCCGCGCATCGGCGGCGGTCAGCACCACGGCCGAAGCGCCAGTGTCGAACAGAAAGGTCGCCCGCGCGCCATTGACGCGGCCCGCGATCGCGAATTCGCCGCTGAGGCGGCGGTTGACGATGACTTCGCCACCACGGCCGACTTGCGGTTCGGACGGAAAGAGTTCGCCCGCAATGCGCCCGACAGCCTCGGAAGCCTCGAAGCGATAGGCGTAGACGCCGGTCAGCGCGATCAGGAGCGCCGCCCAGGTCACGGCGGCAGTGGCCAAGCGCGCAATGTCGCTCGGCCGCGCCGAACGCAAGCCGGAAAGGACCAGCCAGACGAGAATCGCCGCGCCGATCGCGGCGCTGGCGAAGCGCCGATGATCGAGCCCTAGAAGCGGCGCCTGGGGCGCGGTCGAGAGCAGCGCCGCCGCCGCGACCGCCAGAAGAGCAATAGGCAGGATGAGGCGCATCAGCGCCGCCGCGAGCGGGCCGCGATCCGTCCGCCGCGCGCCGCGCGCGATCGCGCCTCGACGAGACGCTGGCCGAGGCCCGCAATCAACGCGCTGCGATCGGCCTCGCTCATCGCCGTCCAGGCGGCGATCTCGTCCGCCGTCCGGCCGCAGCCGATGCAGATTTCCGACAGCGGATCGAGGACGCAGACGTTGACGCAAGGGGTGGATATCGTCGCGGACATGGCCCTCACTTAGGCGGCGGAATGACCGATGAGAAGCCCGCACCAGGCGGCGATCTCACCGCATTGCTGCGCGGC